>JAAZHF010000190.1 GCA_012510865.1 Gammaproteobacteria bacterium | reverse complement strand
GAGCCAGGACCGGGCGCGTGGCCGCTGGCGGTGGCGCATCGCTGCGGCCGCACACCGGCGGGATGGCGGAAACCACCACCGCCTTCGCCGGCAGCGACGAGACCGCGTCCTACGAGGCCCTGCAGAAGCTGCTGGCCGGCCGCCGGGCCCTGAGCGGCAAGCTCCGCGCCACCCGCCCCAAGGGCCCGAGCGCGACCCTCGACACCGGCGAGGTGATGCAGGCGCTGGGGACGCTGCAGCGCCAGCCGAGCGGCCCGGGCGGCAGCAAGCCCAGCCTGATGGACGTGCGCCAGATGCTGCTGGCCCAGGCCCGGCAGCGCCACGGCAAGACCGCCACCCTCTCGCAGCGCGACAACGACACCTTCGAACTGCTGCACCTGCTCTACGGGCAGCTGGAAGGAGAGGTCCGCGGCGACGCGCCGGCGGCGGCGCTCATCCGCCGCCTGCAGCTGCCGCTGCTGCGCGTCGCGCTGCAGGACCAGGCCTTCTTCGTCCAGGCCACGCACCCGGCGCGCGAGCTGCTGAACACGGTGGCGGAGACCGCCGCCAGCTGGCTCGACAAGGACGACCTGGATCCGCAGCTGCTGCTGCCGCTGCAGCAGGCGGTGACCCACGTCGTCGAGAAGTACGACGGCGACAGCAAGGTCTTCGAGGACAGCAACGAGAAGCTCCAGTCGCACCTGCAGGCACAGGTGCGCAAGGCCGAGATGCTGGAGCGCAGGCACATCGAGGCTGCCCGCGGCAAGGAAAAGCTCGAGGTCGCGAAACTGCGCTCGACCGCGGTCCTCGAGAAGCTGGTCGGCGACCAGCGCATCCCGAAGTTCTCCCGGGCGCTGCTCAACCAGGCCTGGGCCGACGTGCTCACGCTCACGCTGCTGCGCCAGGGCGAGGACTCGCCGGAGTGGAAGGCGCAGCTCGACGCCACGCGCCGGATCATCAGCGCCTGCGCGCGCGGCGAGGAAGTCGGCGACCCCGCGCTTGCATCGCACATCGAAGCCGCGCTGTCCCAGGTCGGCTACCACGCCGAGGAAGCCGCCATCATCGCCGCGCGGCTCACCAGCAGCCGAAGCGACGAGGACGACCCGGCGTCGCGCACCGAGCTGGCGATGAAGCTCAAGGCGCGCACCCGGCTCGGCGAGGACGCCGAGCGCGCGCGCCGCCCCGACCTGCCGCCGCGCACGCCGGAAGAGCAGGCGCGCTACGAGCAGCTGCGGGTGATGCCCTTCGGCACCTGGATCGAATTCACCACCAACCAGCAGGGCGACGTGGTCCGGCGACGCATGTCCTGGTTCAGCCCGGTCACCGACAACGCGCTGTTCGTCAACCAGCGCGGGCAGCGGATCGGCGAACAGTCGCTGGACTCGCTGGCGCGGATGATCGTCGCCGGCCAGGCGCGCATCGTCACCGCCGACCGCGGACGCCTGGTGGACCGCGCGTGGCAGGCGGCGCTGCGCACGCTGCGCAGCTTCGCCGGCCGCAGCGACGCACTGCCCATCGCCGGGGACACCCACGCATGATCAACGAGTTCCGCCGCGCGCGGCGCCGCAAGGCACCCGACACCATCCTCGTGGCCGACGCCATGACCGAGCGCGTGGTCGGCCGGATCGGCAACCTGTCCGAAACCGGGATGCTGCTGATGGCGGGCACGCCGCTGGTCGACGACGCCCTGTACCAGTTCCGCTTCAGCCTGCCAGGCGCCGGCGGCGGGGACTCGGACATCGAGATCGGCGCCCACCTGCTGTGGATGGACCAGGCCAGCGCGCCGGGCCAGGTCTGGGCGGGGTTCCGCTTCATCGGCCTCACCGAACAGCAGGCCGGCCCGCTGCGCGCCTGGATCAACGCCCCCGGTAGCCGCTACGAATAGGACGGCGTCGCGGCGGCCGTTGCGGCAGAATGGGCTTCCCCCACGCCGCAGTGCAGCCATGACCGCCCAGACTCCCGCAGCGCTCTATCCCGACCACCTCGACACGCTGGCCGCCCGCGCCACGGCGGCGCTGGAGCGGGGCGGGTTCGACCACCTGGTGGTCCCCAGCGGCACCCTGCACTACCAGGTCTTCGACGACCGGGACTATCCCTATGCGGTGAATCCGCAGTTCAAGGCCTGGGTGCCGCTGGTGCGCAACCCCGGCAGCTGGCTGGTCTTCACCCCGGGCGCGAAGCCGCGGCTGGTGTACCTGCAGCCGCGCGACTACTGGCACGTGGTCCCCGAGGCCCCGTCGGGCTACTGGGTGGACCACTTCGACGTGAAGGTCGTGCGCAATCCCGACGATGCGCTCCAGCACCTCCCCAGGAACGCCACCCGCTGCGCGATCCTCGGCGAGCCGCAGAGTGCGCTCGGCCGCTACGGCGCCTTCGCCCCGAACAACCCGCAGCCGGTGCTCGACTACCTCGACTACCACCGCGCCTACAAGACCCCCTACGAACTGGCGATGATGCGCGAAGCGACCCGGCGCGCGGTGCGGGGCCACCGGGCCGCCGAGCGCGCCTTCCGCGCCGGCGCCAGCGAGTTCGGCATCCACCTGGCCTACTGCCAGGCGGTGGGCCAGGATGCGAACGAGCTGCCCTACGGCAACATCGTCGCGCTCAACGGGCACGGCGCGGTGCTCCACTACACCGAACTCGACCGCGTGCCGCCGAAGCCGGTGCGCAGCTTCCTGCTCGACGCGGGTGCCAGCCACGGCGGCTACGCGGCCGACATCACCCGCACCCACGCCGCCGATCGCGGCGGCGAGTTCCAGGCCTTCATCGACGCCGTCGAGCGCGCCGAGCTGGCGCTGTGCGACGAGGTCCGCGCAGGCGTCGACTACCGCCGGATCCACCTCGACGCGCACCAGCGGCTCGCGGGGATCCTGCAGGAGTTCGGCATCATCCGTTGCGGCGCGGAAGAGGCCGTCGCCACGGGGTTGAGCTCGAGCTTCTTCCCGCACGGGATCGGGCACGGGCTCGGCCTGCAGGTCCACGACGTCGCCGGCTTCGCCGCGTCCGACGCGGGCGGGACCATCGACAAGCCGGAGGGGCATCCCTACCTGCGCCTGACGCGCGAACTCGCGCCCGGGATGGTGGTGACGATCGAACCGGGCCTGTACTTCGCCGACATGCTGCTCGAGGAGCTCCAGGCCGGCGACAACGCGCGTCGGGTCGACTGGGACCGCGTCGAGGCGTTCCGCCCCTACGGCGGCGTGCGCATCGAGGACAACGTGGTGTGCACGGACGACGGGCCGGTGAACCTGACGCGCGAAGAATTCGCCGCGACCGCCTGAGCGGGACCGCGCACGCGGGTCAGCCGGCCATGAACGCTTCGATCTCGTCGGCGCTGCGCGCCAGCCCGTCCGTCAGCACCTCGTGGCCGTCGCGGGTGATGGCGACGTCGTCCTCGGTACGGATGCCGATGCCGCGCCACTTCGCGGCGACGCTGGTGTCGTCGGGCCGGACGTAGATTCCCGGCTCGATGGTGTAGACCATCCCGGGCTCGAGCAGCCGCGACTCGCCGTCGATGCGGTAGTCGCCGACGTCGTGCACGTCCAGGCCGAGCCAGTGCCCGGTCTTGTGCGGGTAGAAGCGCTTGTAGGCGCCGTCGGCGATCACCTTGCGCAGCCGCCCGCGGAGCAGCCCCAGCGATAGCATGCCTTCGGCCAGGACCTCGACCGCGGCCTCGTGCCCCGCCTCGTACGGAAGCCCCGGGCGCGCCATGGCGAGGGCGGCGGCATGGGCGGCGCCCACCAGCTCGTGCAGCTGCCGCTGCTCGCGGCTGAACCTGCCGTCGACCGGGAAGGTGCGGGTGATGTCGGCGGCATAGCCGCGGTACTCGGCGCCGGCGTCGACCAGGACCAGGTCGCCGCGCCGCGCGACCGCGTCGTTGGCCCGGTAATGCAGCACGCACGCGTTCGCGCCGGCGCCGACGATGCTGGAATAGGCCGGCTCGCAGCCAGCGGCGCGGAACACGCGTTCCAGTTCGGCCTGGAGTTCGCACTCGCGCATGCCCGGGCGCGCGGCGCGCATCACCGCCTGCTGCGCCTGCACGGAGATCGCCGCTGCGCGACGCATCAGCCGCAGTTCGTCGGCGGTCTTGAACAGGCGCATCTCGTCGAGCAGGTGCCCGAGCTCGAGGAACTCGTGCGGCGGCTGCGCCCCGTGCCGCACCTGGGCGCGGACGCGGTTCACCCAGCCGATCAGCTTGAGGTCGAAGTCGGAGTCGCGGCCGAAGTGGTAGTACACGCGGCTGCGTCCCTCCAGCAGGCCGGGAAGGATCTCGTCGAGGTCGTCGATCGCATAGGCATCGTCGATGCCCAGGGCACCGGGGGCGTCCTCGGGCCCCAGCCGGGGCCCGTCCCAGGCCTCGCGGGCGGGATCCCGTTCGCGGCAGAAGAGGAGGGTCTCGCCGTGGCGCCGTCCCGGCACCAGCACCAGGACGGCGTCTGGCTCGTCGAAGCCGCTGAGGTACAGGACGTCGGAGTCCTGGCGGTAGGGATACAGGGTGTCGCGGCTGCGGACGCGCTCCGGCGCGGCCGGAAGCACGAGGATCGCGTCCTCGCCGGCCATCCGCATCAGCTGCCGGCGGCGGCGGCGGTAGCTCGCGACCGAGGTGGCCAGGGCCATGCGCCGGCCTCAGTTGAGCCGGTTGCGGTGCTGCGCGGCGAGGGCGCAGTCGCCGTGGAGCAGCAGGGCGGCGACGCGCACGAATTCCTCGATCTCGGCGAGCGCGGCCTCGTCCTCCTCGTCGCCGTCGTCCTGGGCCGTCGCCGCGGCCAGGCGCGCGAGGTCGGCGAGCGCCTCGCGGCCCTCCCCGGAGAGCCGCGGCGCCTCGCCCGCCGCCAGGCCGAAGCCACCGACGAAGCCCCGGCACCAGTCGAACAGCGCACCGCTGCGCTCGGCCAGCGACGTGTCGTCGCCGGGCCCGAGCAGCACCAGCCCGAAGGCGCGGTCCTCGAACTGCGACCGCGTGGCCGCATGCAGCTGCGCCAGCACCGACCCCTCGGCCGGCGCGGCCAGGTCGTCGTCGACCATCACCCGCGCGAGCCAGTTGCCCGACGGGTCCCCGCCGCCGGCCAGCCACCCGCACAGCCCGCCGTGGAGCTCCGG
>JAAZHF010000189.1 GCA_012510865.1 Gammaproteobacteria bacterium | reverse complement strand
GTCTCGCGCAGGAAGGACAGCGGCGGCCCGCAGCCCGGGATTTCCGGCGGGTGGAGCTGGATCCACACGTGGCGCCCGGCGATCGCCATGCCGACGGCCGCGGCGAGGAAGCCGGCCTCGCCGTAGAACGCCCTGCCCCCGCCCGATCGCGGCGCGTGCAGTCCCGCCACCAGGAACACCAGGCTCAGGCCCGCGAAGGCGATCCGCTGGAAGATGCACAGCGGGCACGGCTCGAGGCCCCAGGCGAACTGGGAGAAGATGGCGAAGCCGATCAGCGCGGCGCAGGCCACGAAACCGGCAAGGCACTGGCCGCGGAAGGACCAGCGGAGGGGATTGAGGCTCATCGTCGTGCCCGTCTGGAACGGCGGCCAAGATAGCAAAAACCCCGGCGCGAGGCCGGGGTTCGTGCGTGCAGCCGGAGCGCCGGGATTACTCGGCGGAGGGCTGCGGCCGGTCGACCAGCTCGACGTAGGCCATCGGCGCGTTGTCGCCGTCGCGGAAGCCGCACTTGAGGATGCGCAGGTATCAGCCCGGACGCTCCCGGTAGCGGGGACCCAGCTCGACGAACAGCTTGCCCACGGCTTCCTTGTCGCGCAGGCGCGAGAAGGCCAGGCGGCGGTTGGCGACGCCGTCGGTCTTGGCCATGGTGATCAGCGGCTCGGCGACGCGGCGGAGCTCCTTGGCCTTCGGGAGCGTGGTCTTGATCAGCTCGTGCTTGAGCAGCGACGCCGCCATGTTGGTGAACATGGCATCGCGGTGTGCGCTGGTTCGGCTGAACTTGCGGCCGGATTTCTGGTGGCGCATGGTCTTGGTTCCTGTCTGTCTTGTCTTAGCCGAGCATGCCGTGCGCCGAGACCCCGGCCGGCGGCCAGGTCTCGAGCTTCATGCCGAGCGAAAGGCCACGCTGGGCCAGCACTTCCTTGATCTCGGTGAGCGACTTCTTGCCGAGGTTCGGGGTCTTGAGCAGCTCGACCTCGGTCTTCTGGATGAGGTCGCCGATGTAGTAGATGCTCTCGGCCTTGAGGCAGTTGGCCGAACGCACCGTCAGCTCGAGGTCGTCGATCGGGCGCAGCAGCACCGGGTCGACGCCCGGGGCCTGGGCCTTCTGGTCGTTGCCCTCGCGGCGGGTGAAGTCGCCGAAGACGCTCAGCTGGTCGGTGAGGATGTCGGCGGCGGTGCGCACGGCCTCCTCGGCGTCGATCGTGCCGTTGGTCTCGATGTCCAGCACCAGCTTGTCGAGGTCGGTGCGCTGCTCGACGCGGGCGGCCTCAACCTCGTACGCGACGCGGCGCACCGGCGAGAACGAGGCGTCGAGCATCAGCCGGCCGATGGCGCGGGTCTCTTCGTCGGGCCGGCGCCGGGCGGCGGCGGGCTGGTAGCCCAGGCCGCGCTCGATCTTCAGGCGCATGTTGATCGACGCATCCTTGGTCAGGTGGCAGATCACGTGCTCGCCGTTGAGCACCTCGACGTTGTGGTCGGTCTTGATGTCGGCGGCGGTGACGACGCCGGGGCCCGACTTCGACAGGGTCAGCGTGGCGCTGTCGCCGGTGCCCATGCGGATGGCGACGTCCTTGAGGTTCAACAGCACCTCGAGCACGTCCTCCTGGAGGCCCTCGATCGTGCTGTACTCGTGCAGCACGCCGTCGATCTCGACCTCGGTGATGGCGAAGCCGGGGATCGACGACAGAAGCACGCGCCGCAGGGCATTGCCCAGCGTATGGCCGTAACCGCGCTCCAGCGGCTCGATCACGACCTTGGCGCGGTTGCCGGTGATGCGCTCGATCTGGGGGCCACGCGGGCGCAGGACCTGGTTGGCGGAAACCGTCATGTTTGGTGTCTCCTGGGGCCTGCCGGAGGGGACCGGCGGGCCGGGTGAATTACTTCGAGTACAGCTCGACGATCAGCGCTTCGTTGATGTCGGCGGGGAGGTCGCCGCGGTCGGGGACCGCCTTGAACACGCCGCTGAACTTCTTCGAGTCGACCTCGATCCAAGAAGGCGACAGGTCCATGGTCGACGAGATGGTCAGCGCCTCCTGGACGCGCATCTGCTTCTGCGCCTTCTCCGACAGCGCGATCGCGTCGCCTGCCTTGACCTGGTAGGACGGCAGGTTCACGGGCTTGCCGTTGACCGTGACGCCGCGGTGCGAGACCAGCTGGCGGGCGGCCGGCCGGGTGACTGCGAAGCCCATCCGGTAGACGACGTTGTCGAGCCGCGTCTCGAGGAGCTGCAGCAGGTTCTCGCCGGTGTTGCCCTTCCGGGTCGAGGCCTTCTTGTAGTAGTTGCGGAACTGGCGCTCCAGCAGGCCGGAGATGCGCGTGACCTTCTGCTTCTCACGGAGCTGCAGGGCGTAGTCGGACAGCTTGCTGCGACGACCGCCCATGCCGGCGCCGTGCTGGCCGGGCTTCTGCTCCAGCTTGCACTTGGAATCGAGCGCGCGGGCGGGCGACTTGAGCGAGAGGTCGGCGCCTTCGCGGCGGGCGAGCTTGCAGGTGGGACCGATATAACGAGCCATTTCTTATCGCCCCCTTTAGACGCGACGCTTCTTCGGCGGACGGCACCCGTTGTGCGGGATCGGCGTCACGTCGACGATGTTGGTGATCTTGTAGCCCACGTTGTTGAGCGAACGGACGGCCGACTCGCGGCCGGGGCCCGGGCCCTTGATGCGGACTTCAAGCGACTTCACGCCGTAGTCGAGCGCGGCCTTGCCGGCCTTCTCGGCGGCGACCTGCGCGGCGAACGGGGTGGACTTGCGCGAACCGCGGAAACCCGCGCCGCCCGAAGTCGCCCACGACAGCGCGTTGCCCTGGCGGTCGGTGATGGTGACGATGGTGTTGTTGAACGAAGCGTGGACGTGGGCGATGCCGTCGGTGACGACGCGCTTGATCTTCTTCTTCGGCTTGGCTGCCGGCTTGGCCATGATCGTGTTTCCTTATTTCCTGATGGCCTTGCGCGGACCCTTGCGGGTACGGGCATTGGTCCGGGTGCGCTGGCCGCGCAGGGGGAGGCCGCGACGATGGCGCAGGCCGCGGTAGCAGGCCAGGTCCATCAGGCGCTTGATCGCCATGCCGATCTCCCGACGGAGGTCGCCCTCGACCACGTACTTGCCGACTTCGGCGCGCAGGCGCTCGACCTCCGGCTCGGACAGGTCGCGGATCTTCGTGTTCGACG
>JAAZHF010000188.1 GCA_012510865.1 Gammaproteobacteria bacterium | reverse complement strand
GCTCCCGGTCGGGAGCCGCGCCCGGGGTGAGCCGCTCCTTGGGGCGGCCGAAGATCGCCGCACCGGCGGACTCGTCGGGCTCGGCGTCGGGCTCGGTCTTCTTGCCGCCGCCGAACGCCTCAAGCAGCTCATCGGCGTCGGCCTCCAGCTCCTCCCTGGTGGAGCCGGTCAGCCGCTTGGCCTGCGCCGCCGTCAGGCCCTTGGCCTGGGCGACCTCGGCGCGCAGCTGCTTGGCCTCGGCGTCGGCTGCGCGCTTCTCCGCCGCTGCGACGCGGTCGGCGAGCTTTTGGAGCTCGGACTTGCTGGGGTCGGCCTCCTCGGCCCGCTTCTTCAGCTCGTCGTAGTCGGCGTACTTCTCCCGCTCCCGCTTCAGCCGCTCGCCAATGATGCGTTCGACCTCGGCTTGGGTGAACATCTTTTCCGCCGTCCCGGACGCTCCGGTCGACGTCCCGCCCCCGGGCGGGTTGGTGCTGGTGTCCTCAGACACGCTTTCCTCCGATGGAGTACCGACGCGATCACCCGCCCGATTCGGCACTGGCGTCGTTCAGTGCCTCCGCTGAGAGCAGATCAGGGCGGTAGGTCTGCCTGGCGCTGGTCTCAGTCGCCCCGCGACGCGAGGTAAGCGCGGTAATTGTTAAGAGCGTCGTTCTTCGTGCCGGACGCGGCCACGCCGTTCTCCCGCGCCCACTTCTGGGCCTCAACGTACTCCCGCTCGTACCGCTCATTCGCCGCCGGGACCTTCGACCCGGCGTAGAACGGCTCGGCAGTGCAACCGCAATGGTCATGGGCCTCGAATCCCGCGGTCCGCTCGCTCTTGTAGACCGGGCCGCGGCCCGCGAGGGTCCGGCAGAACGCGCACGGGCTGCCGGACGGCACCCGGACCCACGCCTCGGCACGCCGATCGGCCTGCACGCTGCCGACGATCGTGTCGCGGCCGCCGAGCATCACCATCCGGCCCGCCGAACCGGCGGCCTGAACGAACCCGGCCCTACGTGCGGCCTGCGGCGAGAACCCGGCCCGCAGCGCCCGCAAAGTCCCAGCCAAGCCGGTAGCCCGCAAATTCGCCGCGATGTCGGCCAGCGGCAGCCGCCGCGCCAGCCGGGGCGTCTGCGTCCCACCGATGCCCTCGGCGCGCCGGAACGCACGGAAATAGGCGGCCGCCAAACCGGCAGAGTCCTGGTGCCGCTTGTTCAGCAGCACTTCGGCGAGCTGAATGAACGCGCCGAACTCGGCGATGTTGCCGGTCTCCCACATCGGCCAGATCAGCGCCAGCTCCCGCAGCGTCGCCGCGCGGATCGCGAGTTGCTGGCGGTGATGCTGCCGGGTGAGGGCCGCGCCCTCGGCAGTGCGGGCCATCAGCCCACCGTGGCCGGCTCCGGCTCCGGCTCCGGCTCGGGGGCGGGGGCGGCCTGCCGTTCCAGCAGCGCAGTGCGGTTGGCGAACGCGTCGCCCTCGGCCGCGGCCGTGCGCGACCGCTCCAGCACATGATCCGTCACGCCGGGAATGTTCTCCCACAACTCCGCCGGCGGGATCACGAGCTGG
>JAAZHF010000187.1 GCA_012510865.1 Gammaproteobacteria bacterium | reverse complement strand
GGCTGATGTTCACGCCGACGCCCCCGCTGGTGTAGCTGCGCCCGCCGAAGCGGCCGGTGCCGGCGCCGACGCTGACGCCGCCGCCGCCATGGCCGTCGGCGGTGCCCTGGAACAGGATGCCGTTGGCACCCAGCGACGCCGCTTCCTCGCGCAGCTTGCGCATCACCAAATCGGTCTTGTTCTGCTCGCCGTAGGTGAAGGCGCCGCTGGACGTCTCCAGCAGGGCGATCTCTTCATAGGGGACGCCCGGCGAGCCGTAGTACACGCGCACCTGCGACGGATCGATCGGTGGCCGCGGCGTACCGGTGAGGATGTGCGAGGTCGCGCAGCCGGCGAGCAACAGCACGGCGCCTGCGGCAACGACCTGGAGCATGCGGACTGGACTCATGGGTGGCCCCCCGTGGCGGTCTGGATCCCGATCATCCTCGCATCCGGATGAATCCCGCGTCACTGGCGCGGGCCCCCACCCCGGCCTCAGGCCATGCCGCCGTTCACCCCGATGACCTGCCCGGTGACGTAGCTGGCGGCGTCCGAGCACAGGAACCCCACCACCGCGGCGACCTCCTCCGGCGAGCCGGCGCGGCCCGCGGGCACCATCTGTTTCACGAGCGCGGGCGGGAAGGCGTCGTCGGCCATGCGCCCGGCGACCACCCCCGGCGCGACCACGTTGACGGTGATCCCGCGGCTGGCCATCTCCCGCGCGAGCGACTTCGACGCGCCGTGGAGGGCGGCCTTGGCCGCGGCGTAGTTGCTCTGCCCGCGGTTGCCGAGCACCGCCGCCACGCTCGAGACGCTGACGATGCGCCCCCAGCGCGCGCGCGCCATGGGCAGCAGCAGCGGGCGCGTGACGTGGAAGAACCCGTGCAGCGAGACATCGATGACGCGCCTCCAGCGGGCCTCGTCCATGCCCGCCATCGGCGCATCGTCGTGGATGCCGGCGTTGTTGACCACGGCGTGCACGGGACCGTGCTCCAGCAGTGCGTCCATCGCGGCCGCGGTGGCGGCGCCGTCGGCCACGTCGAAGGCCACCGCCTCGGCGCTGCCGCCGGCGGCAGCGATCGCCTCGACGACGGCTTCGGCGCGCTCCCGGTTGGAATTCGCGTGGACGACCACGTGGTAGCCGTCCGCGGCCAGCTGGCGGCAGATCGCGCCGCCGAGGTCGCCGCTGCCGCCGGTGACCAGCGCGCGCCGCGGGTGGCGTCCGTACGTGTCCATGCGCCGATTATCGCGGCTCGGCCGCGGTCGGTGCGAGCATCACCGCGGCGCGGCCCTCCGCCAGGAGCTCGCCGGCGTGGTGGATCCGGAACCCGTACTGCTGGCTGGACCCGCCCTCGAGCAGGAGCTCGGCCTCGCCCTCGAGCGCGCCCGGAAGGTCGTCGATGCGCGCGCAGTGCAGGGCCACGCCGCGCAGGGCGACGAGGACGCCCGGTCGCACGCCGCCGCCGGCGCCGCGCGCACGCAGCCCGCCGTGGACCGCCATCGCCTGTGCGCCGAACTCGCACAGGTGCACCGCGCGCAGCATCCCGCCGCTGCGCAGCGGGTGCGCGGGGTCGCGGTGGCCGGTGGCGCGAAGCCGGATCCGCCCGGGGTCCCACTCGAGCACCTCGTCCCAGAGGCACATCGCGCCCTGGTGGGGCACGAGGCCGGCGAGTTCGTGGCGCGGGATCATGCCGGGTCCCTGGCGTGGTGGCGGGAGACGAGGAGCGCGAGCACGAAGTTGGACAGCACGCCGACGGCCACCGTGCTGCCGATGGCCCGCAGCACCGGGATCGACGACAGCGCGAGCAGGCTGAACACCAGCAGCGTCATCAGGCTGCAGACCAGAACGGCGTGCAGGGTCCGCACCTGGTCGGCGCGGCGGTCGCCGGCGTGCTCGAAGAACAGGGCGTAGTCCAGTCCGAGCCCCGCGGCCAGGATCAGCGCCACGAGGTGGAACAGGTTGAGTTCGACGCCCGATCCGCGCAGCACCGCGAGCACCACCAGCGTGGTCAGGGCCATTGGCAGCAGCACGCGCAACACGCGACCCGGCGCCCGCAGCGCGATCCACACCGTGGCCGCGAGCAGCAGCGTCGCCACCGCCAGGGCCGCGAGCACGCGGCCGCGGTATTCCGCGACGAGCGACTCCGAGGCCGCCTTCATGTCGAGCAGTTCGCCGCCGGCATCGTCGGCCGCGCGCGCGACCGCGCCGACGTCGGCCAGTCCGCTGAGCGAGACCAGGGCGGTGGCGCCGTCCGCCCCCTGCAACAGCAGGCCCCCGACGGTGGCCGCCAGCGGGGTCCCGGCCAGGTCGGCCGGGCGCAGGGGCGCGGCCGTGCGCGCGCGCTCGACGTCGCGAAGGAAGGGCGCGAACGCGTCGGCCCGGAACGGGGAGTCGGCGAGCGCCCCGGCGAGCGCGGCGCGGAGCTCGGCCGGCGCAGGCAGCGACTGCTGCCGCGCGCGCTGCGTGGCCACCGACGGCAGGTAGCGCGCGGCGCTGTCGTAGCCGCCGAGCGCACCCTCCGCGACCAGCGCGTCCAGGCGCGGCTGCAGGGCCTCGGCCGCGGCCAGCGCGGCGTCCGCGTCGGCGCGCCGGAGCACCAGCACGTAGCGCACGTCGGGCGCGCCCAGCTCCTCGCGCAGGCGCGCGTCCAGCGCCATCCCGTCCGCGGGAACGGGGGTCAGCCGCGACAGGTCGTTCTCCCAGAACGGTCCGCGTGCCGAGGCGATCACCGCCAGGCAGGCCGCGGCCAGCAGCAGCAGCGACCAGCGCGGCCGCGGCAGGCGCTGGATGCGCGCCCACAGGCCCTGCAGGAAGGCCGAGCCGGCGAGGTCGCGCGGCGCCGGATCGACCAGCGGCGGCAATCCGAAGCGCGTCGCCAGCGCCGCCGCCGCCAGCGCGCTGATGGTGAACACCGCCAGCTGCCGCAGCCCGTCGACGCCGGAGAACAGGAAGGTCAGGTAGGCGATGCAGGTCGCGACCACGCCCGTCACCAGCGCCGGCCAGAGCGCGCGCACGTTGTCGCGCGGGCTGATCCCCGCCCGTTGCTGGCTCAGGAAGTGGATCGGGTAGTCCTGCACCACGCCGATCAGCGTGAAGCCGAAGGCGACCGTGATCCCGTGCACCGCCTCGAAGCCGACGGCGACCGCGCCGAGCCCGGCCAGGCCCGCGGTCGCGAGCGGCAGCACGCCAAGCAGCGGCGCACGCCAGCTGCGGTAGGCCACGAACAGCAGCAGGACCAGGCCGATGGTGTCGACGGTCCCGATCCACTGCGCCTCGCGCGCGGTGCGGCCGCCGATCTCCACCGAGAACGCGCCGGGCCCGGCCATCCGCAGCCGCGCGCCGCTGTCCCCGGCGACGGCCGCGAACGCCTCGTGCACGGCGTCGTAGGCGCGCTGCTGCGCGCTCGGGTCGAAGCCGGCGGCGCGGGTCTGCAGCAGCAGCAGGGCTTCGCTGCCCGCGGCGTCGAACCACACGCCGTGCAGCCGCCGTGGCGCCGCCTTCGGCTGCCAGGCCTCGGCGACCGCGAGCATCTCCAGCGTGGGGTCGGCGGGAAGCAGCGGCTCGACCAGCGCGGCCATCGGCGAGCCGAGGTCCTGCAGCCGCTCGTCGAGCTGTTCGCCCAGGTAGGCTGCGTCCAGCGCCTGCCCGTCCAGCCTGGGCGACAGCAGGTAGCGGTAGGGGCGCAGCGCGTCCGGCACCGCATCCAGGCCGGCTTCGCCTCCGTTGGCCACGAATTCGAAGCCGGGATCGTCGGCCAGCGCTGCCGCCAGCGCGCGCGACTGGGCCGCCAATGCGTCCGGCGCCGCCCCCGAGAGCGACACCAGCAGCAGCCGCGCGCCGGGTCCGTCCCCGAGCTCGTCCACCAGCAGCGCCTGCGCCGGCGTCCGCGGCTCGGGCATGAAGCGGCGCAGGTCGCCGCTCAGCTCCAGTCGCTGGCCGACGAGCCAGCCCGCGACCAGCAGCGCCGCCAGCCACAGCAGCGCGAGCACCGTGCGGCGCGCGGGACTCATCGGGCGGCGGCGCCCGGCTCGCGGCACAGGGCCTGGTGGTCGGCGCCCGCGCCGGCTTCGACCGCGGCCCGCGCGGCGCCCGCGAGCAGGGTGCGCTGCAGTTCGCCCTCGACGGGGCGCGTCTCGATGCAGCGCAGCTCGGCGCCGCGCCCGCGCAGGGTGATGTCGGCCACGCGCGCGGCCATCGCCGCCGCGCGCGGCTCCAGCACCAGCGTCCAGTCGGCGCGGGTACCGTCGGCCTGGATCCGGTAGTCGCGCTCCAGCGCCGCGGCGTCGCCGGCCAGCAGCGCGCCGAAGCTGGCCTGGAGCCCGGCGAGCTCGGGCGCGCGCGACAGGGCGAAGGTCCGCGGAGACCGGTTCCCGCGCACGATCGTCGCCTGGTCGCCGCGGATGGTGGTGGTTTCGGCGTAGGGCGTGCGCACCCTGCGCACCAGCGTCGCATCGTCGAGGCGCGCGTACTCGCCCTCGATGCGCAGCGGCTCCTTCAGCAGCGCCGAGCCGCGCAGTTCGACGAAGGGCGTGCTCACCGGCGCCGGGCGCGCCAGCCGCTGCAGGATCCAGGCGCTATCCACCGCCCCCGGCTGCGCGGCCGACGGCAGCGCCATCGCCGCCAGCAGGACGGCGGTCCAGCCGGCCGTCCCGCGCCTCGCCCGGCGCTGCCCCGCGCGGCTCCGGATCCTGCTGGCTTCGGCTCTGCCCACGGTCGCCCCAGAAGTCATAGAAATTGAACCAGTTGAACGGTGCATCGCGCACGTGATGCTCCAGCCGCCGCGCGTAACGGCGGATGAGCGCCGGGATCGCGGCCGCGCGCTCGCGCCGCGGGATCGCCAGCCCGTCGCTGAAGTCCTCGAACACCAGATCGTAGCGGTTGCCGCCGCGATAGAGGCCGAACGCCAGCTGCACCGGCACCTGCAGCACCGACGCCAGCAGCCAGGGCGCGACCGGGAACGGCGCGTCCTCGCCGAGGAACGGCGCCGGCATGGCCTCGCCGCCGGGCTGCGTACGGTCCACCAGCAGCGCCACCAGCGCACCCTCGGAGGCCGCCTTCTGGATCTCGAACATGATCGCCGGGCCGTCCTGCGAAGCGTCGATCACCGAGGCGGCGATCTCCGGGTTGAGCGCGTCCAGGAGCCGGGTGATGGCGGGGCTGTGCGCCTTGTCGAGCACCACGCGGATCACCTGCTCCGGGCGCCTGCGCCCGAGCACGCGCAGCACCTCGAAGCTGCCCAGGTGCGAGCCGAACACAAGCACGCCCCGGCCGCGGTCGAGCGCGTCGTGCAGCGACTCCAGTCCACGCACGCGGATGTCGAAGCGGTCCATGTCGCCGCCGAGCAGGAACACGCGGTCGAGGATGGTCGCGGCGAACGTGTGGATGTGGCGGGCCACGTCGGCCAGGCGCGCGGGCCGGCCGAGCACGCGCGACAGGTAGGCGCGCGAATCGCGCCGCTCCTCGCCCCGCCGGGCCAGGAAGTACAGCGTGATCGGATACAGGAGCAGGCGCGACAGGCGGCGCCCGCCGACCAGGCTGAAGCTGCGGATCAGCCACAGCGCGAACAGCCCGCCGCCTTCCCGGCGCTGCTTCCAGCTGCCGCTCATGGTAGCGCCACGTCCCCGGCGGCGACCAGGACGTCGCCGCGCAGCACGCGGAAGCGCCAGCGCGGCGCGGCGCCTTCCAGCACGACCTCGGCGGTCTCCCCGGGCAGGAGCGGGCTGGCGAATTTCACCTGCGGCAGGCGCAGCGCGCCCAGCGGCCCGTGTCCCGCCTCGATCGCAGCGAGGACGTGGTCGAGGATGACCACGCCGGGCACCAGCGGGCGGCCCGGGAAGTGCCCCGGAAGGCAGGGATGGCTGTGCGCGACGACAAAGTGCATGGAACGTGCGGAATCCTCAGGCCGGGCCGCGCAGGAGCGCCACCACCGAAGCGTGCGCCGCCTCGGCCAGTGCCTGCCTGCCGGCCGCCCCCGCGCCGCCGGCGGTGGAAAGCGGCTGGCCGAAGCGCACGCGGATCGTGCCCGCGCGCACGCGGAAGCCCCCCGGAGGCAGCACCGCGCCGGCGCCCTCGATGGCGACCGGGAGGACTTCGACGCCGGCGTCGATCGCCGACTGGAAGGCACCGCCCTTGAACGCGGCCACCGCGCCGGTGCGGCTGCGCGTGCCCTCGGGGAACAGGCACAGCGTGTGGCCGTCGCGCAGCTGCGCCGCCGCCTCGCGGCGCAGGCGCGGGCCGGCGCGCGGATTGTCGCGCTCGATGAACAGCATGCCGCAGGCGCGCGCGTACCAGCCCACGAAGGGCACCCGCGCCATTTCCTGCTTGAGCAGGAAGTGCAGCGGCACCGGCACCGCGCGGAACAGCGCGCAGATGTCGATCACCGACTGGTGGTTGCAGGCCAGCAGGCGCGGCTTCGACCAGTCGATGCCGTCGGCGCCCTCGACCACCAGCCGCGCGCCCGCGCCGCCGAGCAGGCCGGGTGCCCAGCACCGCGCGGCCATGCGCAGGGCGAGGGCGCGTCGGCCCGTGGCCGCGATGACCAGCAGTGCGAGGCTGATCCACGCGGCTGTCCAGGCCAGGGTGAACGCGAAGCCGAGGCCGTTGTGCACGGCCCAGGCCAGTCGCACGGCGACGGGTTCGGAGACGTCGATGGTGTCCACGCGCTGCTGCATCGGCGCAGCATACCCAATGGCCGCCCCGCGCTCCCGTTCAGCGGAGGAAATCACGCCAGAACGCCGGGCCCAGGCCCGCCATCTGGCGCAGGAAGCCGGCGAAGCTGCCGTGCCGTCCCGGGAACCGGTGCTTGCGATACGCGAACTCGACGACGAAGAAGCCGCCGACGATGCCGTAGGTGAGGATGTTCGCGAACAGCGACCACTGCTCGCGGGTGATCGTGACCGGGGCGCGCAGTCCCAGCTGCGCGAGCAGTCCGCCGGGTTCGGCCACCAGGGCGAGCAGGAGGTTGGCGAGCGCGAGCACGGCCAGCGCCAGTGCCCAGGCCGCGGTGAGCCCGCGGCTGTAGGCGAGCAGCTCCGGAGCGAGCGTGGCCGGCGTGGAGCCGTCCAGCGCGGCGACGATGCGCGTGATCAGCGCGCCCCGCGGCGACCACAGGCTGCGGGCGAACAGCCAGGCGATCGCGGCGACGAAGACCACCGGCGCCAGCAGCAGCGGCAGGCCGGCCTGTCCGGCGGCATGGAGCAGGTGGCAGGCGGCCAGCGAGGGCACCAGCGCCAGCCAGGCCCAGGCGCGGCGCGCCCAGAGGCCCGCGGCCAGCATCATCGCGACCAGCGCGAGCAGGGCGGCATAGGCATAGCGGTCGTCGAGGGTGGCACTGGCGAGGTGCGCGAGCACGGCATAGGCCGCCGCCATCGCCACCGTCAGGGCCGGGCCCATGGCGGCCACGGCGGGCCTCAGGCGCGGTTGCTTTCGACGTGCGCGGACAGCGCCCGCAGGGAGGCGAAGATGCGGCGGTTCTCTTCGTTGTCGGAGCGCAGCTGGAAGCCGTAGCGCTTGCCCACGGCCAGGGCCAGCTCCAGCGCGTCGATCGAGTCCAGGCCGAGGCCGGCGTTGAACAGCGGCGCCTCGGGGTCGATCGAGGCCGGATCGACGTCGTCGAGGTTCAGCGACTCGACGATGAGTTCGGCGAGTTCGCGTTCGGCAGGGGACTGGCTGGACATGCGTTGGCTTCCGTTGCTGCGTGGCGGGTGGGTGGTCGGCGCCAGGCGGGCGGGCGCGGCACGCTATCATTCGCGCCCCGATGATCGCATGACCGCCCCGCGCCGCGAAATGCAGGACCCCGCAGAACACATCCCCACGCGACCCGCACGGGCGCTCCGGCCGTGAGCCGGATGCCGCGGTCCACCGCCGGCCCCGGGCACCGGCTCAGCGTCGACTACGTGGACGCCGGCAGCCTGCCCGCGCTGCTCGCAAGCGACGACGTGCTCGCGGCATTCGGCTTCGGCGGCCGCGCACCCGCCGGGCTGGCCGACCCGCGCTACCTCAGGGTGCCGCTCGAGCCCCACGGCCGGGGACTGGTCGAAGCGTGGCGCGGCGGCGGCCCGGTGATGCGCGGTCGCGACGACGGCGTGCGCTGGGCCAGCGATGGCCAGCTGCTGTTCGGCGCGATCGAGGTCGACGAGGGCGACGACGGGATCCTCGAGGCCGCGCGCCGCGCCTATGCGCGCCTGGTCGGGTTCACCCGCGGCAGCCGGACGCCGCACCTGCTGCGGGTCTGGAACTACATCGACGCGATCACCCTCGGCGACGGCGACGAAGAGCGCTACCGCGCCTTCTGCGTCGGGCGCGCGCGGGGCCTGGGGGACTTCGACGTGCGCAGCCTCCCGGCGGCGACGGCGATCGGCCGCTGCGACGGCGAGCGGGTGGTCCAGGTCTACTGGCTGGCCTCGACCGCGCCCGGCACGCCGGTGGAGAACCCGCGCCAGGTGAGCGCCTACCGCTATCCGCGGCGCTACGGCCCGCAGTCGCCCAGCTTCGCGCGGGCGATGCTGCCGCCCGACGGCAGCGCCATGCCGCTGCTGCTTTCGGGGACGGCGGCCGTGGTCGGCCACGTGTCGATGCACGACGGCGAGCTGCTGGCGCAGCTGGAGGAGACCTTCGCCAACTTCGATGCGCTGCTCGAGGCGGCGCGCGCGCATGACCCGGCGCTGCCGCCGCGCTTCGGCGCAGGCACCCGGCTCAAGGTCTACGTACGCGATCGCCACGACCTGCCGCTGGTGGCCGACGCGCTCGACCGCCGCTTCGGCGACGCGGTGCCGCGGCTGCTGCTGCACGCGGCGATCTGCCGGCGCGAACTCGCGGTCGAGATCGACGGCGTGCACGGCAGCGCCGCCGCCTGATCCCGGGCGACGCCGGCGGTTTCTGCTGCGCTGCAAGGTTGAGCATTCCCCCCGGCGCGTTGCAGACTCCGCCGGGGGCCCTGGCGACTGCGGCCCGCCGGCAACACACCTCCGCTACGACAACCAGGAGGCACCGTTCGGGGGGAACGGTGGCCAAGGCCACGGTCTTCCCGGGTGCCTCGATTTCGAGGACCTTCCGATGAATCGCACCACCTTGCTGCTGCTCGCCGGCCTGTGCGCCGGCTTCGGCGCGCATGCGGCCGAACCGGTCGCCCCACGCACCGCCACGGCGTCCTACGCCGACGTCACGGTCGCCATCGACCCGGCCACCGGCCGCCTGCGCGCGCCCACCGCCGCGGAACAGGCCGCGCTGCGCGCCGCGGTCAGGCCCGTCGCCCGCGCGGCCGACCCGGCCGCCGGCGCCAAGCCGATGCCCCGGACCCGCGCCGAGGCGCTGCGCACCTTCCGCCGCCACGCGGACGGCTCCATCTCGATGGAGACCTCTGAAGACATGATGTCCTTCGTGACCGCGACCCAGCGCGAGGACGGCTCGATCGTGATCCAGCACGGCGACGCCGACGGCACGGCCGGGCCCGCCACCACCGTGGAGGCCGCCCGTGAATAAGACCCTGCTTGCCTGCGCCCTCGCGGCCGCCACCACCCTCGCCGCCGGCGGCGCCTTCGCCGCGACCATCATCCCGGTCAACATGAACGACCCGGGGGTCGGCCTCAACGATCCGACCCCGGCCACGCCGGTGGGCGGCAACCCCGGCACCACCGTCGGCGAGCAGCGCCGGATCGCCTACCAGTTCGCCGCCGACCTGTGGGGCGCCGTGCTCGAGAGCGACGTCGAGATCCGCGTGCGCGCCCAGTTCACCCCCCTGAGCTGCACGGCCACCAGCGGCGTGCTCGGCTCCGCCGGCGCCATGACCGTCCACGCCAACTTCCCCAACGCCGCGGCCACGGAAATCTGGTACGGCGCCGCGCTCGCCAACTCCCTGGCCGGCAGCGACCTCGGCACTACCACCGACGACATCAACAGCAACTTCAACGCCAACCTCGGCACGCCGGGCTGCCTGGAGGGCTCGGGCTGGTACTACGGCCTGGACGGTAGCACCCCGGCCGGGAAGATCAACTTCCTCGACGTGGTGATGCACGAGATCGGCCACGGCCTGAACTTCCAGGGCTTCTACACCCTGAGCTCCGGCGCGCCGTTCAACGGCCGCCACGACATCTACGGCACCTTCGTGCACGACACCGTTTCCGGCCTGGACTGGGTCGACATGACCAACGCCCAGCGCCAGGCGGCGGTGACCGGCGGCGGCCTGGTCTGGACCGGCGCCGCCGTCACCGACGAGGTGCCGATCGCGCTCGCGCCGGTGACGACCCTCAATGGCGGCGGCACCATCTCCGGCCAGTTCGTGTACGGCCAGGCCCAGTTCGGCGCCCCGGCCACCCCGGCCAACTTCAGCGGCGAGCTGGTGCTCGTGAACGATGGCAGCGCCAACCCGACCTTCGGCTGCGTGGCCTCCCCCGCGGGTGCCTACGCCGGCAGGATCGCCGTCGTCGACCGCGGCAACTGCGCCTTCGAGATCAAGGTGAAGTTCGCGGAGGACGCCGGCGCCACCGCCGTCATCGTGGCCAACAACACCACCGGCGTGATCACCATGGCGGAGGATCCCTCGGTCGCCGCGACCGTGCCCGCGCTCAGCGTGAGCCAGGCCGACGGCGCCATCCTGAAGGCGGGCATCCCGGGCGCGACCCTGGCCCTGGAGTACGTGCCCGACACCTTCGCCGGCGCCGACGCCGAGGGCCGCGCGCTGATGTATGCCCCGGCGGTGCTGGCGAGCGGCTCGTCGTTCTCGCACTTCGACACCAGCCTCTCGCCGAACGCGCTGATGGAGCCGAACAACACCTCCGATACCGACGCCAGCCTGCGCCTGGACCTGACCCCGGCCCTGTTCCAGGACCTGGGCTGGACCCTCAACCCGGGCAACGCCAGCACCAACGGCGGCAGCTGCGACACGGGTATCCCGGCGGTGGAGATCGGCGGGCTGGTCGGCGGCGCCAACCTGCAGGCGGCGGACGCCATGTGCCGCGACGTGCATGGCAGCGGCAGCGCGGGCTACCGCAGCTGCATCGGTCCGTTCGTGGAGCGGCTGCGGGGCCTTGGCTTCGTGCCGCGCTCCAAGGCCGCGCCCGTGACCCTGTGCACCAGGCGCTGACGGCGCGATCGCGTTGAAAACCGGCCGGCGCCCCAGGGCGCCGGCCTTTTCGTTGGGCGTAGAATGGCCCCATGGCCTACCCCGACACCCGCTTCCGGCGCATGCGCCGCGACGCCTTCTCGCGCCGCCTGATGCGCGAGCACACGCTGACCGTCGACGACCTCATCTACCCGGTGTTCGTGCACGAGCCCGCCGGCCGCGCCGCGGTGCCGTCGATGCCGGGCATCGCGCGCCTCTCGATCGACGAACTGCTGCGCGAGGCCGAGCAGGCCGCCACCCTCGGCGTGCCGGCGCTGGCGCTGTTCCCGGTCACCGCGCCGGAGGCCAAGTCGCTCGATGCCACCGCCGCCTGGGACGACGACGGCCTCTGCCAGCGCGCGGTCCGGGCGCTGAAGCAGCGCTTCCCGGAGCTGGGCGTGATCACCGACGTCGCGCTCGATCCCTATACCAGCCACGGCCAGGACGGCATCGTCGACGACGCCGGCTACGTGCAGAACGACGTCACCGTCGAGGCGCTGGTGAAGCAGGCGCTGTCGCACGCGCGCGCGGGCGCCGACGTGGTCGCCCCCAGCGACATGATGGACGGACGCATCGGTGCGATCCGCGTGGCGCTCGAGGAGGACGGCCACGTCCACACCCGCATCCTGGCCTACGCCGCCAAGTACGCATCGGCCTTCTACGGCCCCTTCCGCGACGCGGTGGGCTCGGCATCCGCGCTGGGCAACGCCGACAAGCGCACCTACCAGATGGATCCCGGCAACACCGACGAGGCGCTGCGCGAAGTCGCCGCCGACCTCGACGAGGGCGCCGACATGGTGATGGTGAAGCCGGGCATGCCCTACCTCGACGTCGTGCGCCGGGTGAAGGAGACCTTCGGCGTGCCGACCTTCGCCTACCAGGTGAGCGGCGAGTACGCGATGCTGAAGGCCGCGGCCGGCAACGGCTGGATCGACGGCCGCGCCTGCGCGATGGAGGCCCTGCTCGGCTTCAAGCGCGCCGGCGCCGACGGCGTGCTGACCTACTTCGCCCTCGACGCCGCGCGCTGGCTGCGCGAAGCCTGACCTGTGGGAGCGGCTCCCACAACGGCCCAGCCGCAGGCGTAGACTGGCCGGACAGGGGCGTTGCATCGCGCACCGCCAGGCTTCCGGGAGACGGTCATGAAGCACTACGCAGTGTTCGGGCATCCGGTCGCGCACTCGCTGTCGCCGCGCATCCACGCGGCCTTCGGCCGCGAGACCGGCATCGGCATCGACTACCAGGCCATCGACGCCGACGTCGGCAGCTTCCGCAAGCGCCTGGCGGAATTCGCCGCGCGCGGCGGCGCCGGCGCCAACGTCACCCTGCCGCTGAAGCAGGAGGCGCTCGAGCTT
>JAAZHF010000186.1 GCA_012510865.1 Gammaproteobacteria bacterium | reverse complement strand
GGACAGCAGCCAGTCGCGCACGCCCTGCGCCGAGCTGGGCACGAAGTTGGCGAAGATGAAATCGCTCAGCAGGTCGCGCCACTCCTCGAACACCGGGAATGCGGAGAGCACTCCGAAGACCACCATCGACAGTGGGACCAGGGCGAAGGTCGTGGTGAACGACAGTGCGCCCGCGGCCTCGAACAGGCGGTCGTCGAGGAAGCGCCGCCACAGGAAGCGCGCGAAGGTCATGGCCCGCGCACGGTCGCGCAGGCGGTCGGCCCAGCGGTTGAACGAGTCCAGCGGCTCCATCGCCGCGAGGGTAACCGATCGCGCCGGGGCCGCGCCGCGGCCGCTGCGGCTATGCTTGCCGGCCCGGAGGAGAAACCATGGCCGAGATCCTGGTCCTGTACTACAGCCGCGGTGGCTCGGTCGCCGCCCTCGCGCGCCACGTGGCGCGCGGCGTCGGCGAAGTCGAAGGCATGTCCGCGCGCCTGCGCACGGTCCCGCCCGTGGCTCCGGTGACCACGGCCGCGGCGCCACCGGTGCCGGACGAAGGCGCGCCCTACGTCACGGCCGGCGACCTCGCCGAGTGCGCCGGCCTGCTCCTCGGCAGCCCCACCCGCTTCGGCAACATGGCCGCGCCGCTCAAGCACTTCATCGACGGACTCGGCGGCGAGTGGGCCAGCGGGACCCTGGTCGGGAAGCCGGCCGGCGTGTTCACCTCGACCGCCACCCTGCACGGGGGACAGGAGTCGACGCTGCTGACGATGATGCTGCCGCTGCTGCACCACGGCTGCGTGGTCGCCGGGATCCCGTTCACCGAACCCGGGCTGTCCTCGACCCGCAGCGGCGGCACCCCCTATGGCGCCAGCCACGTCGCCGGCGGCGACAACGACCCCACGCCCACGGCCGAGGAGGCGCGCCTCGCGCGGGCGCTCGGCCGCCGGATCGCCGCCCTCGCTGCGAGGCTTGGCTGATGGCGGGCCGCGGCGGGCGCGGCGTGCTCGCGCTGCTGCTGCTCGCGCTGGCGGCCCTGTTCGCGGGCTGGTTCGCCGGCGACGCGCGCTACCCGGTGGCGCTGGCGGTGTTCTCGTTGCCGCCGCTGCTGCTCGCGGCGGGCGTCGCCATCGGTCGCCGCACCGCGCCCTTCTGGGCCGGCGTGCTGGCGCTGGGCTGGTTCTCCCACGGCGTGATGCTCGCCTGGGAACGCGCGTCCGACCGCGGGTTCGCGCTGGCCGAGGTGGCGCTGGCGCTGGGCATCATCGCGGCCTCCAGCTGGCCCGGCCTGCGCGCGCGCTTCGCGGCTCGCGGCAGGAAGCCGCCGGGCGCGACGGACTAGAATGCGCATCCGGTCCGCGCCTGCGGACCCTGCCTGCCGCATTCGAGGAAAGACGCGATGGAAGAGCTGCTGATCGTCACCACCGGCGGCACGATCGACAAGGTGTACTTCGACGACAAGTCGGACTTCCAGGTCGGCGAGCCGCAGATCGGGCGGATCCTCGAGGAGCTCGGCGTGGCCTTCCGCTTCCGCGTGATCCCGATCCTGCGCAAGGACTCGCTGCACATCGACGACGCCGACCGGGAGCTGCTGCGGGCGACGATCGCCGCGCAGGAGGCGCGCCACGTGCTGGTGACCCACGGCACCGACACCATGGTCGAGACCGCGAAGGCGCTGTCCGCCCTGCCCGGCCGCACCATCGTTCTGACCTGGGCGCTGAACCCTGCCCGGTTCCGGGGCTCGGACGCCGAGTTCAACGTCGGCACCGCGGTCGGGGCGGTGCAGTCGCTTCCCGCCGGCGTCTACATCGCCATGAACGGGCGCATCTGGAACCCGCTCGAGGTCCGCAAGAACGTCGCCGCCAACCGCTTCGAAGCGGTCTGAGGCTCAGGGCGGGGGCTGGTCCAGCGGCCGCCGCGTCCGCGGCTCCCGGGGCGGCGGCGTCACGCGCGGGGGTGGCGGCTGCAGCCGGGCGCGCGCGTGCCCGCCAAGCTCGCCCATGAAGGCGAGGCCGAGCCGGGCGATGATCGTCGCGTGCTCCGCATTGCCGCCGAGGTTGGCCAGCGTATCGCCCGGGGTGTGCAGCAGCGGGAAGAACGGACCCTCGTCGTACATCGCCGCGGGGAAGCCCGCCTGGGTCCACGATGCGTGGTCCGAGCAGGCGTAGCCGCAGGACGATTCGCCGCGCGTGTAGCCCAGCGGCGCGAGGTATTCGTCGAACAGGTCGCGCAGGAACTGCACCAGCTGCGGGTGCGAATTGTCTTCCATCACGCGGATGTCGGTGGTCGACCCGGGCGAGCGGTAGTTGGTCATGTCCATCTGCAGCACGCCGACCACTTCGCGGCCCTCGGCGGCGAAGCGCTGGGCGATCGCGCGCGAACCGCGCAGGCCGACCTCCTCGGCCGAATAGGCCATGAACATCACCGTGCGCCGGGGCCGGTAGCCGTCGGCCATGGCGATGCGCAGCACCTCGGTGAGGGTGGCGATGCCCGAGGCATCGTCATCGGCCCCGGGAGCCACCATGGCGTTGCCCGAGCCGGTGCTGGAAATGGAATCCAGGTGTCCGCCCAGCACCACGATCTCGTTGGCGAGGTCGGCGCCGTGGATGGTCAGGATCACCGAAGGCTGGCCGCCGCAGTTGCCGCAGGCGGTGAACAGCTCGGCGCTGACATCGCTGCGCCCCGCCGCCAGCGACAGCCAGTGGTCGCGGATCCACAGCGGCGCCGCGTGGCCGTGGGTGCTGGCGAAGTAGCGGTTGGGCCAGGCCGACGACAGGTGCGAGATGGTCGCTCGGATCGCCGGCTCCGAGACCTGCGGCAGCCAGCCGTCGACCAAGGCCTGGTGGGCGATGGTGTACGCGGGCAGCGCCGCCGACAGGCCCCGGAGTTCCGCGTCGGAGGCCAGGAAGGCCTCGGCCTCGGCGCGCGTGGCGAAGGCGAAGTAGCCGCCGCAGCGGCGCTCGATCTCGTGCACGTGGCGGCCCAGTTCCTCCAGCTGGTATTCGCGCAGGGTGGCCAGCACCAGCGGCCGGCCGAGTGCGTCGTGGCGCGGCGAGACGTGGCCGCTGAAGTCACGCAGCGCGGCCTGGAAGGTCCCGCGCTCGGCGACCACGTGGACCGGCGCCATCGGATCCAGGGCCGGCGCCGCAGGCCCGTGCGCCGCCGCGGACGCCGACGTGCCCAGCCAGAGCAGTCCCGCCGCCACGGCGGCACCGGCCACGCTGCCCATCGGTCCCATGCCCGCCTCCTCGTCCACGCTGCGATGCGGCGATGATTGCACGCTCCGTGGCGGCCGCGCGCGGCCATCGCGAAAAAGGGAGCGGCGGCGGGTCGCCCACGCCGCCGCCCAAGGGGGAAACAACGGTCAGTACGTGCCGACCAGGGACACGCCGGAGTACGCGCTGTAGCCGCGCACGAGGACGTGCCAGGTGCCCGCCGAGGGATTGCTGAAGGTGCAGGTCTCGCTGTTGCCGGTGCGATAGGGACGGCAGTTGTAGGTCGTCGTCGTCGGCGCCGAACCGAAGCGCACGTAGAGATCGGCGTCGCCGGTGCCCCCCGACATCTGCAGCTGGAGCTGGCTGCGGCCGGCCGGGACCTGGATCGTGTAGCGGCGCTCGCTCGACGCCGCCCCCGACAGGCCGGTCACCGGCACTCCGTTCTGCAGCTGGTTGCCTCCGCCGCCGCCGGTCGCGTACGTGGCGGTCAGGGTCAGCCCCGAGAAGGCCGAGTAGCCGCGCACCATCACGTGCCACGTGCCCGACTGCGGGTTGGTGAAGCTGCAGGACTCGGCGTTGCCCGAGCGGTACGGGCGGCAGTCATAGGTCGAGGTCGTCGGCTGGGCGCCGCGGCGTACGTACAGGTCGGCGGCGCCGCTGCCGCCGCTGGTGGCGACGGTGAGGCTGGTGGCGCCGGCGGGCACGTTGATGGTCCAGTACTGCGTGCTCCCGGAGGCGCCCGAGATCCCGCTGACCGGGGTCCCGTTCGACAGCTCGTTGCCGCCCGGATCGCCGGGGTCTCCCGGGTCGCCGCCGCCGGCCGCGTCGACCGCCGCCTTGGCGTCGAGGATGCCCGCGCCGATCGGCTGCGACGGGGTCGACGGGAACGCGCGCGCGGTGCTCTTGATGAGCGCCTCGACCTGGGCCGGGGTCTTTGCCGGGTTGGCCACCGACTGGATCAGCGCGACCACCCCCGCGACGTGCGGCGCGGCCATGGATGTGCCGCTGTAGCTGGCATAGCTCTCGCTGCCCGGGCCCTGGGTCCCGGTATTGAGCGTCGAATAGATGCCCGAGCCGGGCGCGGCGATGTCCACCACCGCACCGTAGTTGGAGAAGCTGGAGCGCGCGCCGGTGCTGGTGATGGAGCCCACCGCGATCACGTTGCCGCAGTTCGCCGGCGAGTAGCCGGAGGTGTTGGCGTTGCTGTTGCCGGCGGCGATGACCACCGTCGTGCCGCGGGCGACGGCGCCGTTGATGGCGCTCTGCATGGCGCTGCCGCAGCTGCCGGGTCCGCCCAGGCTGAGGTTGATGGCTTCGGCCGGGTTGGCGTTGGCGGGCACGCCGCTGACCGCGCCGCCCGATGCCCAGATGATGGCGTCGGCGATGTCGGAGTCGTAGCCACCTCCGCGGCCGAGCACGCGCACCGGGACGATCCTGGCGCCGAACGCCGTGCCCGCCACCCCCTTGGCATTGTTGGTGAGCGCCGCGACGGTGCCGGCCACGTGGGTGCCGTGCCAGCTGGAGGCGTAGCCGCCGTAGTAGTCGCCCGGGTCGCTCGGATCGTTGTCGCGGCCGTTGCCGTCGCCGGCCACGGAGGTGCTGGAGATGAAGTCGTAGCCGGGCAGCACGTTGGCATCGAGGTCGCTGTGGCTGGTGATTCCGGTGTCGAGCACCGCCACCACGGTGCCCGCGCCGCTGGTCGTATCCCAGGCCTGGGTCGCGCGGATGCCCCCGGACCCGGTGCCATAGCCCCACTGCTGGCTGAAATAGGTGTCGTTGGGGGTCAGTGCCAGGCGGTTGAGCTTGTCGACCTCGACGTATTCGACGTTCGGGTTGGCCGCCAACTGGCGCATCAGGCCTTCGGCCTGCACGCGATCGAGCTTGCGGTTCGTGGTGACGACCTCGGCGCCGACGGCGAGGCGCCGCTCGTGGCGGAGCGCCAGCGGCGCGGCGCGGGGGCCGGCCGGGACCGCGACGGCCGCCGAGCGCAGGGCGGCGTCGCGCTCCCTGGCGCTGGCGTGTTCGGGGCTGCCGTCCACGTACTTCACGATGAAACGGTCGTGCTGCGCGGTCGCCTGCAGGCCGCTGAGGTCGATGCGCTCGACGGCGAGGGCGGGGGCTGCTGCGAGGGACGACAGGGCCACGGTGGTGGCCAGCGCGAGGGCGTGCATGCGCGCCCGGCGGAGCTTGGCGTCAGTCATTGTCGGATTCCCGGATCGGATGGTCTGCCGCGCGGGGGCGGCGCAGGCCGGCGACGCCGCTCCGGGAACCCCTCCCCGTTGGTGGCCATCGCCGGCAACGAAGCGGCAGGTGACGACCCTGGCCGCAAAGTGACGCTAAGCGACAGATTCACGGCCGTGCAAGCGGGAACAGGACGCGTTTCGCACCCGGGATCGTGCGGTCCATCACGAATCGGAACATCCATCCCGACGAACGGCAGCGCGGGCCTTGCGCCCGCGCCGGATCAGAACATGCCGGTTTCCAGGCGCGCCGCTTCCGACATCATGTTGCGCGTCCAGGGCGGGTCGAAGACGAGCTCGACGTCGGCCTCGGCCACGGTCGGGATCATCTCCAGCTTGCTGCGCACGTCGTCGACCAGGATGTCGCCCATGCCGCAGCCGGGCGCGGTCAGCGTCATCCGCACCTCGACCACGCGCTGCCCGTCGTCGCGATGGATGACGTTGGCCTCGTACACCAGGCCGAGGTCGACGATGTTGATCGGGATCTCGGGGTCGAAGCAGGTTCGCATCTGCGACCACACCAGGCGCTCCACCGCGGCATCGTCCGCGCCCTCCTCCAGTTCCAGCGGCTGCGGGGGCTCCTTGCCGATGGCGTCCGCGTCCTGGCCCGCGATGCGGAACAGGTTGCCCTCGACGAACACCGTGAAGCTCCCGCCCAGAGCCTGGGTGATGTAGCCGACGCTGCCCGCCGGGAGGGTCACCGCGTCGCCCTGCGGCACCAGCACGGCGTCGCAGTCGCGCTCGAGGCGGACGGGTTCACTGTTGCGGGAATACATGCGGGGCTCGCGGCATCCGGGTGCGGGTGCCACATTCTACCGCCGCCGGGGACGCTATCCTGTACCGCCCCGACCGGTGCTGCGTTCCATGCCCCCATCCCCGTTGCGGCCCGCGCCGGCGTTCGCGCTGGTGCTCGCCGGCAGCCTCGGCATCGCCGCCGCCTGGGTCCTCCTCTCGCAGGCGACCGGCCGCCAGTGCAGCTGGATGGCGGTCGCCGCGGCGCTCGACGCCGCCTTGCTGCTGCGGATGGCCGGCCAGCGCCCGGGTCCGCGGCGGGCCCTGCTCGCGGTGCTGGCGACCCTGCTTGCGATCGCCCTTGCCAACGGCGCCATCGCGGCCACCGAGGTCGGGCGCATGCTGGGGCTCACGCCCTGGCGGTCGATCGCCAGGCTCGGCGCCGGCCATGCGTGGCTGCTCGTGCAGCTGGCCAACGACGCCATCGACCTGGCCTGGCTCGGCGCTGGCGTGGTGGTGGCCGCCGTCCTCGGCCGCTGAACCCGCCGGGGCGCCGCCCCCGCGCGTCGCGCCCGCTCAGTGCCCGCCGTCGAGCGCCTTGAGCTCGCTGACCAGGGCGTTGGCCACGTCGGCGCCGTCGCCGTACAGCATCCGCGTGTTGTCGGCGTAGAAGAGCGCGTTCTCGATCCCGGCGAAGCCGCGGCCCTTGCCGCGCTTGATCACGATGGTGTTCTTCGACTCCACCACGTCGAGGATCGGCATGCCGTAGATCGGGCTGGCGGGGTCGGTCTTCGCGACCGGATTGACCACGTCGTTGGCGCCGATGACCAGGCTGACGTCGGTGTTCCTGAACTCCGGGTTGATGTCGTCCATGTCCACGATCAGGTCGTAGGGCACGCCGGCCTCGGCCAGCAGCACGTTCATGTGCCCGGGCATGCGGCCGGCGACCGGATGGATCGCGAACCTGACCTTCACCCCGCGCTCGATCAGTCGCTGGCTGAGCTTCCAGATCTTGTGCTGGGCCTGGGCCACGGCCATGCCGTAGCCGGGGACGATCACCACGCGCTCGGCGTAGGCCATCATCGCCGCCACGTCGGCGGCCTCGATCGGCTTCTGGCTGCCGCTGATCTCGGCGGCTTCTCCGGTGGCGCCGAAGTTCGAGAACAGCACGCTGGTGATCGAGCGGTTCATCGCCCTGGCCATCAGCCGGGTCAGCAGGATGCCGGCCGCGCCGACCATCATGCCGGCGATGATCAGCGCCTCGTTGCCGAGCACGTAGCCCTCGAAGGACACCGCCAGGCCGGTCAGCGCGTTGTAGAGCGAGATCACCACCGGCATGTCGGCGCCGCCGATGGGCAGCGTCATCAGCACGCCCAGCGCC
The DNA here is from genome assembly GCA_012510865.1 of Gammaproteobacteria bacterium. Taxonomy (GTDB): domain Bacteria; phylum Pseudomonadota; class Gammaproteobacteria; order Xanthomonadales; family Xanthomonadaceae; genus Luteimonas. Next base: position 631 of record JAAZHF010000186.1, on the reverse strand, counting down.
AGCGCCAGCGCGAAGACGGCGACGATCCACGGCATCGCCAGGGTCTGCATCGCCATCACCCCGCAGGCGACCGCGGCCAGCGCCACCAGGGCGTTGAACCACTGCTGCCCGGGGAAGGTGTAGCGCCGGTCCATGCGCCCGTCGAGCTTGGCCCAGGCGATCACCGAACCGGTCAGCGACACCGATCCGATCAGTGCACCGAGGACCGCCAGCACCATCGCCGTGAAGCCCGCGCCCTGCCCGGCGTCGGACCATCGAAGGAGTTCGACCGCGCCGATGGCCGCGGCCGAGCCGCCGCCCATGCCGTTGAACAGCGCCACCATCTGCGGCATGTCCGTGATCGCGACTTTCCGCCCCCAGGCCCAGTTGAGCACCACGCCCAGCACGATCGCGACCACCATGAGCGCGATGTTCTGCAGCCCCGGCAGGAAGAAGGTGACGACCGTGGCGATGAGCATGCCCACGCCCGCCCACTGGATGCCGCTGCGCGCGGTGCGCGGCGAGGCCATGCGCTGCAGGCCGAGCAGGAACAGCGTGGCGGCGACCAGGTAGCTGGACCTGATCAGGAGCATCAGGAGGTCGGGGCCGCTCATGCGCCGCCCTCGCTGCCGCCCTTGCGCTTGCCGCTGGG
>JAAZHF010000185.1 GCA_012510865.1 Gammaproteobacteria bacterium | reverse complement strand
GTGCCCGGACCCGGCGCCGGCATCCGCCGCCGGGAACCCGATGTCCGGACAGAACAGGTCGACGACCAAGCCGTAGTACGCCGTGAGGTGCCACATGCGCTACTGCGCGTCGAAATGCTCGGTGTTGTCGCGGTACTCGAAACCCGAGGACTGGGGCATCTTTGCGGTCTCCTCAGACGTTGCTGCGCTTGTCGATCATGTCGGCCAGCACCGCGAACATGCTCATGTTGAGGAAGGCCGTCATGAGCAGCAGGGTCTTCTCGGTCATGTCGCGCATGTACAGGTCGTAGCCGATGCTGGCGGCCGTGGCGCCTCCCAGGAGGAGGATCAGGGGCGCGAGCAGGCGCAGCGGCGCGAAGTACATGCCGGTGCGGCCGATGATCTGCAGGAAGCGCAGGGTGTCCTTGATCGGGCTGATCTTGGACTTGCCGGTGCGGGCGAAGTAGTCGATCGGCTCGAAGCGCACGCGGTAGTTGTTGCGCAGCGCCGAGATGGTGATGGTGATGGTGAAGCTGAACCCGTTGGGCAGGACGCGCACGAACTTCTGCGCCATCGACCTGCGGAACACCCGCATGCCGGAATTGATGTCGGGGACCTTCTGCTTGACGATCCAGTTGATCCAGGCGCGCAGGAAGAACTTCGGGACCTTGCGGATGAACGGGTACTGGACGTTGTCGCCCGTGCGCGCGCCGACCACCATGTCCTGCCCGTCCATCATCGCCACCAGCTTCGGCAGGTCGGCGATGGGATAGGTGCCGTCGGCGTCGATGATGGCGATCAGCTCGGAATCCGCGTTGCGCATGCCGGTCTTGAGCGCGGCGCCGTAGCCGCGGTTCTGCCCGTGCTCGACCACGCGCAGGCGCGGGAAACGCTGCTCGAGCCCGCGCAGCACCGCCAGGGTGGAGTCCTCCGAACCGTCCTCGATCGCGAGGATCTCGAAGTTGCCCAGCGGCGCGAGGGTCGCATCCAGCGTCTCGATCGTCTCGGTCGCCGCGTCCTCTTCGTTGTAGCAGGGGACCAGGACGGTGACGACGGGTTGCTCGGCGCTCATGCGTGGGATCCAGCTGACTCGGACGCGGCATTCTCGCAGAATCGCCGCGCCCGGGCACGGGAACGCGCCGGCACCCGCGTCGGCGCGGGCGCCCGGCGCGTGCCGCCGGCTCAGCCGAGCGCCGCTTCCAGCTCCGGCAGCACCTGGAACAGGTCGCCCACCAGGCCGATGTCCGCGATCTCGAAGATCGCCGCGTCGGGGTCCTTGTTGATCGCGACGATGGTGCCGGCGTCCTTGATGCCGGTCAGGTGCTGGATCGCGCCGCTGATGCCGATCGCGACGTAGAGCTCCGGGGCGATGATCTTGCCCGTCTGGCCGACCTGCATCTCGTTGGGGCAGTAGCCGGCGTCGACCGCGGCCCGCGACGCGCCCACCGCGGCGCCGAGCCGGTCGGCGAAGCGGTAGATGATGTCGAAGTTCTCGGCCGAGCCCACGCCGCGGCCGCCGGAGACCACGCGCTTCGCGCTCTGCAGGTCGGGGCGGTCGCCGCCGCCCGCGGCGAGGCCGACGAAGCGGGTGTGCGAAGGCAGGCTGGCGTCGACGCCGACGGCCTCGATCGCGGCGCTGCCGCCCGTGCCGGCCTCCTTCCAGGAAGCGGTGCGCACGGTCGCGACCACGGCCTGGCCCGCGGGTGCCTCCACGGTGATGATGGCGTTGCCGGCGTAGATCGGGCGCTTGAACGTGCGCTCGCCTTCCACCGACATCAGGTCCGAGACCTGCGGCACGCCGAGCAGCGCGGCCACGCAGGGCATGAGGTCCTTGCCGAAGGTGGAGCTCGGCCCGAACACGTGCGTGTAGCCCTCGGCGAGCTTCGCGACCTGCGGCGCCAGCACCTGTGCGATGGCGTGCGCATTGGCCTCGTTGGCGACGGTAAGCACCCGCGAGACGCCGGCGATCGCGGCGGCCTCGGCCGCGACCGCGGCCGGGTCGGCGGCGAGCACGACGATGTCGACGGCCTCTGGCGAGAGCGCCTGCGCGGCCGTCACGCACTTGGCGGTGGAGCCGTTGAGCCTGCCGTCCTGGTGTTCGGCGACGATGAGTACCTTGGCCATCAGAGCAACCCCTTGTCCTTCAGTGCGGCAACGAGCTCGGCCGCGTCCTTCACCATCACGCCCTTGCCGCGCTTCGCCGGCGGCGCGTAGTTCGTCGTCGCCAGGCCCTGGCCCTCGTCCACGCCGAGGTCGGCCCAGGCCAGCGTCTCGAGCGGCTTCGACTTGGCCTTCATGATGTCGGGCAGCTTGATGAAGCGCGGCTCGTTGAGGCGCAGGTCGGTGGTGACCACGGCGGGAAGGTCGACTTCCAGCGTCTCCAGGCCGGCGTCGACCTCGCGGGTGACCGTGGCCTTGCCGTCGGCGACCTCGAGCTTCGACGCGAAGGTCGCCTGCGGGCGGCCCCAGATCGTCGCCAGCATCTGGCCGGTCTGGTTCGCGTCGTCGTCGATCGCCTGCTTGCCGAGGCCCACGAGGTCGGGCGATTCCTTCTCGATGAGCTTCAGCAGGGCGCGGGCGGCCGCGAGCGGCTGCACCTCCTGGCCGGCGTCGGTGACCACGTGGATGGCGCGGTTGGCGCCCATGGCCAGGCCGTTGCGCAGGTGCGCCTGGGCGTCGGCCGGGGCGATCGTGGCGACCACGACCTCGGTCGCGACGCCCTTGTCGCGCAGGCGCAGGGCCTCTTCCAGCGCGATCTCGTCGAAGGGGTTGGGCGACAGCTTGACGCCGTCGGTGACCACGCCGGTGCCGTCCGGCTTGACCTGGATGCGGACGTTGTAGTCCACCACGCGCTTGTAGCCGACGAGGATCTTCATCGTTGCGGTGCGTCCTTGGGGGGATGGGGCGGGAACCCCCGATTTTAGCCTCCGGGGCCGCGGGGCGCGACCGCGGCGGGCGGCGGCGGTCCACCGCCGGTCCTCAGGCGTCCCCTCGGGGCCGGAACAGGCGCCGGCCAAGCACGAAGGTCACCGGGACGCTGGCCGCCACCGAGAGCAGGGGCGCGACGCGGGGATCCAGCCGCAGCGGGCCGAGGGCGAACGCAAGCATGCCGGCGCCGGCGGCCCAGCCTGCGAGGCATACCGCCGGCCAGGCGGCGAAGCTTCGCCAGCCGGGGCGCGCGCGGAACGCGTAGCGGCTGTGCAGCAGGTAGCCGACGCAGATGCCCGCGGCGAAGGACGCGGCGTACGCGGCCTGCGGGCGGAGCCAGGGCAGCAGCAGCCAGTAGACGGCCAGGCAGGCCAGGGTGTTGGCGGCGCCGGTGGCGAGGAAGCGGACGAAGGTGGCGACCGTCCCCCGGGCGCCGGGGGCGGACCGGGGGCCGCTCATGCGCGCCGGGCTTCCGCCTCGGCCAGGAATTCGTCGTAGCTGCGGATGTAGTCGGCCGGATCGTAGGCGTGCGAGGCGAAGACCAGCAGCACCGCGTCCGCCGAATACCGGTACTGGGTGCCCCAGGTCATCGGCGGCAGGTGCAGGCCGAGGTCGGGGGCGTCGAGGCCGAATTCGCGGCGCCGGCGGCCGTCGTCGACCAGCACCCGCACCGAGCCGTGCACGCAGACCAGGAACTGGTGGCATTCACGGTGCGCGTGCTCGCCGCGGGTCTCTCGCGACGGGACGCCGAAGACGAGGAAGTAGCGCCGCGGCGCGAACGGCAGGTCGCGCTCGAACTCGCCCACCGAAAGCGAACCGCGCAGGTCCATGAAGCGAGGCATGCGGTGGAGGCGCGCGCCGCCGTCGTGCCCATCGCCGCCGCCGCGCGGGCCAGCCGCGAACCCGTCGTCATCGCGCTTCGCGACGTCGCCGTCGGCGCCCACGTCGGCGTCGGTGACGTAGCCGACGATGCGCGCGGGATTGCCGACCACGATCGCGTTGGCGGGCACCGAACGGGTGATCACCGCGCCGGCGCCGATCATCGCGCCGCGGCCGATGCGGATGCCGGGCAGCAGGGTCGCGTTGGCGCCGATCGACGCGCCGTCCTCGACCACGGTCGCTGCGTAGGCCTCCGGGCGCTTCCCGCTGCGCGGGAAGGGGTCGTTGCTGAAGGTGGCGTTGGGCCCCACGAAGACGTCGTTGCCCAGGCGCACGCCATCCCAGAGCTGCACGCCGCACTTGACGGTGCTGCGGTCGCCCACGACCACGTCGCCCTCGATGAAGACCCCGTCGCAGATGTTGCAGTCGCGGCCGATGCGCGCCCCCGGGAGCACGTGGGCGAAGGCCCAGATCCGGGTGCCGGCGCCGATCTCCGTGCTCTCGCACAGGGCCCTGGGGTGGACGAAATGGCTCACGGCGACCGCTCCTCGAAGGTTTCCTCGGAATGCACCAGGGCCAGCGGGCGCGCCTTGGTGTTCTCGAACGCGCGCCAGGCGTAGCTGCCCACGTCGCCCAGCCCGAGGGTGTTGATCGCGCCGAAGAACAGGATCGCCAGCACCGTCGTGGCATAGCCGGGCACCGTGACCCATCCCGAGACGCGCGCCAGGACGACCACCGTGGCCAGCAGGGTGGCGGTCGCCAGGGCCAGCGCCCCGGCCAGGAACAGGATCCGCACCGGCAGGTCGCTGAAGGCGAACACGCTGTCGGAGAAGTACTTCAGCCTCTTGCGCAGGGTCCAGGCGCTGCGCCCGTACTCACGCGGCCTGCGCTGGCGCGCGTAGGGCAGGAACACGCGCCTGCCGCCGAGCCAGAACAGCTGCGCGAGCAGGCTGGTGTTGGCCTCGCGCAGCGCGACCAGCCGGTCCCTGAAGTCCGCGGTGACGGCGAACACGTCGACCCCGCCGCGAGGGATGTCGGGCATCACCAGCCGGCGGTACAGCGACCAGAACAGCGTCGACAGCAGCTTGCCGACCGGCGGGTCGTCGCGGCCGTCGCGGACGCCGAAGCCCACGTCGGCGCGACCGTCGCGCAGGGCGTCGAGGAATCCCAGGGCCAGCGCCGGCGGCTCCTGCAGGTCCGCCGCCATCACTGCGATCACGCGTCCGCGCGCGCGTTCCAGGCCGACGCGGATCGCGGGGAAGGCGCCGAAGTTCCGGGTCAGCTCCACCAGCTGCGCGCTGAAGCCGGCGGCCGGCAGGGCGGCGCGCAGCAGCGCATGGCTCTCGTCCGGGCTGCCGTCGACGACGAACACCGCTTCGAGGCCGCCGTCCACGTCGCGCGCGAGCCGCTCCAGCGCCTCCAGCAGGGGCGCGATCGAGCCGGCGTTGCGGTACACCGGCACCACCACGCTGAGGGCATGGCTCAGAAGCGGTTGCATGCGTCGATCACCCGTTCCACCTCGGCGTCGGAGAGCTCCGGGAAGCAGGGCAGCGACAGCGCCGTGCGCGCCTGCCGCTCGGTCACCGGCAGCGACAGCGCGGCGTGGCGGCCGCCGAGGCAGGGCTGCCGGTGGTCCGGCAGCGGATAGTGCACGTCGGTCGCGATCCCGGCTTCTGCAAGGTGCGCGCGCAGGGCGTCCCGGCGCCCGCAGTGCACGACGTAGAGGTGGACGACGTGCCCCTCGCCGGCGGGCGCGGGAACCGCGATGTCCGGGTGGCGGATGCCGCGCGAGTAGCGCCCGGCGATCGCGCGCCGCCGTTCGTTCCAGCCGTCGAGCAGCGGCAGCTGCTCGTGGAGGATGCGCGCCTGGAGCTCGTCGAGGCGGCTGTTGCGGCCGCCCGGCAGCGCGCTGACGTACTTCCGCTCCCAGCCGTACTGGCGCAGCGCGCGCACGCGCTCGGCGACCGCCGCGTCGCCGGAGACGACCGCTCCGGCATCGCCCAGCGCGCCCAGGTTCTTGGTCGGGTAGAAACTGAAGGCCGCGGCGTCGCCGAAGGCACCGGCGCGGCGGCCGTCCGGCGCGCGCGCGCCGTGGGCCTGGGCGCAGTCCTCGACCAGGGCGATGCCGCGTCCGCGGCAGGCCGCGGCCAGCGCGTCCACCTGCGCAAGGCGGCCATAGAGGTGCGTCGCCAGCACCGCGCGCACGGGACCGCGGTCGTCGAGGGCGCGCTCCAGCGCGGCGGGATCGAGCGTGGAATCCGCGGCCACGTCGACGAAGACCGGTTCGGCACCGCAGGCGAGCGCCGCGTGCGCGCCGTACATGGCCGCGTTCGCCGCCATGGCGACGCGATCGCCCGGCGCCACGCCGACCGCCTTCAACGCCAGCTCGAGCGCGTCGCTGCCGCTGGCGACGCCGACGCAGTGCGCCACCCCGCAATACGCCGCGAACGCGGCCTCGAAGGCCTCGACCGCGGGGCCGAGCACGTAGTGGCCTCCGTCGAGCACCGACTCCAGCGCGGCCAGCAGCCGTTCGCGCATCGGCGCGACGCGGCGGCCCAGCGAGTTGACGGGAATGGCTTCGACTTGCATGCGCCCAGCCAGGACGGTGGGCCGTATTCTGCCAGAACGATCCCGGAGGGCTCCGGCATGCCCGGCGCTCAGGGCCCGGGAGTCCTTCCGGGCCTGCCGAACGGACGCGCGGGCCGTTCGATGCGCACCTCGTGCCGCCCGCGCGCGGGAAGGGCGAGCGCGGCCTGGTAGCCGTTGACGCGGAACACCGGCACTGCGCGGCCGTCCAGCGTGGCGCGCCATCGCGCGCCCGGATCCTCGTTGAGGACCAGCACGGCGGGACCGTCCACCTCCACCGTGGCTTCCAGCAGGGTGCGGTCGTTGCGACGGAGGTGGACCTCTCCGCCCGCGTCGGCCGGCCCGGCGCCGCTGCCTGCATCGACGCCGGGGGGAAGGTCTTCCCGCCGCGCGAACGCGCGCCGTGGCACGGCCGTGGCGCCGAGCAGGGCGTCGACCGGCGAGTCCACCACGTCCACGCCGCTGGCGAGGAAGAGCCGCGGCAAGGCTTCCGGGTGCGTGCGCAGGAACAGGCCCGGGCGCAGCGCTTCGTCGCCGGGCGCGGCGTGCTCTTCCGGCCACAGCGACCAGCGCACCCCGTACAGCGCCGACACGGCCGGAGTCGGGGCCGAGAGCAGCCGGTGCTTGTCGAACGCGATCGGCCCGATGCCGCCGTGGATCGAGCGGAATCCATGCAGCGTCCACGAGTGGGTCAGCGCCTGGCGGTTGCCCAGGCCCGGACCGACCACGAAGCGGTACACGTCCAGCCCGTCCAGGCGGGCCGCGAGCGCGCTGGCGTCGGCGCGCGCCTGCACGCGGTCGGCGTGGTGGAGCATCGCGTCGTGCAGTTGGAAGCGCATGTTGTGCCGCCATGGCGTCCAGGCGGTGGCGAAGAACAGCAGCCCGCAGGCGACCGCGAGTGCCGTCGCACCGCCGGTGCGCGCGCGCAGGCACCAGGCGAGCGCGGCGAACGCGGCCAGCAGCGCGAGCACCGCTTCCGCGCGGTAGGCGGCGTCGCCTGCCAGCGTCGACGCGAGGGCGAGCGCGAACGTGGCGGCGGCCAGCCATGCCAAGGGGTCGCGCATCCGCGCGGGCAGCGTGCGCCCGCGCGCGGCGTGGAGCCCGAGGGCGGCGACCGGCAGCAGCATCACCACCGCGGGGGCGGACCACCAGACGAGCTCGCGCACCCGTCCCACCAGCGGCAGGGCCGCCAGCAGCGGCGCCATCGGCTTGAAGCAGGAGGCCGCCGCCAGCAGGCCGCAGCCGAGAAGCGCCCGCGCGCAGCGGGTGGCGGCGGTCCCGGGCAGGTGGCGGGACAGGACGCACAGCGCGGCAACCAGCACGGCCCCGCCGAGATAGGCGTTGCCGACGCCCCTGCGGTATTCGAACCGCAGCAGGAGGCCGGCGTCCGACGCCGGCAGCGCGTGGTGGAGCAGGGCCTCGAGCGGCAGCGGCTGGTTGCCGACGACATGGCCACCGACCTCGCCCAGCCAGCGGATCGAACCCGCGTGGAACGCGAGGATCCCGGAAAGATAGGGCCAGCACGCGACGAGGGTGATGGCGGCGGCGAACGCCAGCCAGCCGGCGCTCGCGGCGAGCCGGCGCAGGCCGGCGCGGTCGCGGTCCGCGGCCGCCTGCACCGCCAGCAGGACCAGCATGCCGCCGGAGGCCCAGGCGGCGAACACCAGGGTCTGCGCCGGATGCGCGTGCACCAGGAGGGTCGCGGCCAGCGCCAGCAGCAGCGCCATCGGCGCCTGGCGCCGCCAGCCCGCGTCGCGGTACAGGCGCACCTGGGCGGCGAGTACCCAGGGCAGCCAGGCGGTCGCGGCGATGATGTGCGGCCAGCCGGCGACCGCGCGCACCGCGGGGAACCATGGGATCGCGAACGCCACCAGCAGCGCGGGCCAGGCCGGCGCGCCGAGCGCACGCGCCAGCAGGAAGGTGCCCGCGGCGAGCAGCGCGAGGTGCAGGAGGATGATGGCGTTCAACCGGTCGAGGGTGGCCTCCGGCGACGCATCCGCGCCCGCCCAGTTGAAGTACAGCGGGTACAGCACGTGGTGGTTGGGATTGGACCAGTTCGGCTCGCCGGCGCGCACGCGCTCGCTGTACATCGCGGCCAGCAGCCCTTCCTCGGCGATGGCATGGCTGGCTTCGTTGAAGCTGGCCAGCAGGATGTCGGCCTGGTCCGGGCCGCGCGCCAGCGTCTGGCCCGCGTAGTGGATGCGCGCGGCGGCCAGCACCGCCAGCAGCGCGAGCGCCGCCAGCGCCGCCTCGCGCAGCCAGCGGCGCGGCGACGCGTGGACCGACTGCCCGTGCCTGCCCAACGCGCCCGCGGCCGTCAGAGGTTCTGGTAGTTCGGGCCCGAGCCGCCCTCGGGCGTCACCCAGGTGATGATCTCGTACGGATCCTTGATGTCGCAGGTCTTGCAGTGCACGCAGTTCGCCGCGTTGATCTGCAGGCGCTTGCCGGTGCCGGCGGGACCGTCGGGATCATCGACGATCTCGTAGACGCCGGCCGGACAGAAGCGGGTGCAGGGATTGCCGTATTCCTCGGCGCAGCGGGTGACGCAGACCTCGGTGTCGTGCACCAGCAGGTGGACGGGCTGGTCCTCGTCGTGCTCGGTGGCGGCGAAGTCCACGCCGGCCAGGCGGTCGCGCGGCGGCAGTTCGCGCTGGCCCCAGTCCCGTTCGGGCTGCACGCGCGCGCCCAGCCTGTCGAGCGAGGACCAGGCGGGGGTCACCTTGAGCGTCCACGGCGAGCGGCCGCCGACGACGGTTTCCCAGGCGGCGTTGGCCAGCCCGAACCAGAGGCCCTTCTTGAAGCCCGGCTTGATGTTGCGCTCCGCGCGCAGTTCGCGCATGGCCTCGGAGGCGCGCAGCTTGGCGTCGAAGCCCTCCGGCGCGAGCGCGTTGGCGGCCAGGTGCTCGGCGGCGAGCATGCCGCTGCGGATCGCCTGGTGGGTGCCCTTGATCTTGGGCACGTTCAGCAGGCCCGCGGTGTCGCCGATCAGCAGCGCGCCCGGCATCTCCACCCTGGGCAGCGACTGCCAGCCGCCGGTGACGATCGCGCGCGCGCCCGCGGACAGGATGCTGCCGCCCTCGAGCAGCGGCTTCACGGTCGGGTGGTTCTTCCACTGCTGGAAGGCCTCCCAGGGCCTGAACTCCGGGTCGCCGTAGTCGAGCCCGGTGACGTAGCCCAGCGCGACCTGGTCGTTCCCGAGGTGGTAGAGGAAGCTGCCGCCGTAGGTGGAGTTGTCGGCCGGCCAGCCCAGCGAGTGCACGATCTTCCCCGGCGTCGCGCGTCCGGCAGGCAGCTGCCAGAGCTCCTTGATGCCGATCGAATAGGCCTGCGGGTCGCTGTCGGCATCGAGGTGGAAGCGCTTCACCAGCCGCTTGGTCAGGTGCCCGCGCGCGCCTTCCGCGAGCACGGTGACCCGGGCGTGGATGTCGATGCCGGCGGTGTAGCCCGGCTTCTGCGAGCCGTCGCGGGCGATGCCCATGTCGCCGATGCGCACGCCGATGACGGTCCCGTCCTCGCCGTGCAGGGTCTGCGCGGCGGCGAAGCCGGGGTAGATCTCCACGCCCAGCGCTTCGGCCTGCGGCGCGAGCCACGCGCACATGGCGCCCAGGCTGACGATGAAGTTGCCGTGGTTGCGCATGCCCGGCGGCACGATCGGGAATTTCCGGCCACCGTCCTTCGTCAGGTACCAGAGTTCGTCCGCCGTCGCGGGCACGCAGACCGGCGGCGGGTTGTCGCGCCAGCCGGGGAGCAGGGCGTCCAGTGGGCCGGGCTCGATCACCGCGCCGGACAGGATGTGCGCGCCGATGGTGCTCGACTTCTCGATGACGCACACCGAGATTCCCGGGTCGAGCTGCTTCAGCCGGATCGCGAAGGCGAGGCCCGCGGGGCCGGCGCCGACGGTGACGACGTCGTACTCCATGACGTCACGCTCGGGTTCCGGGACCTCGACGGCGGCGCTGGGGTCTGCTTGCGGATTCATGCGGGAGGCCCGTGTGGCGATGCGATGATTGTCGCGGCTCGCGCAGCGGGCGGCTAACCCGCGGAATCAATCGCCGGCGCCGCGCGCGTGGGCGTCGCCCTCGGCGAGGGTCCAGCCGGCGACGTCCCGCGAGAGCGCCTCCAGCGCCCGCGTGTAGGCCTCGACCACGCTGGCGACGTCGGTGGCGGTCGCCGGCTCGGCCACGGTGAAGGTGCGCGCGGCGACGATGCCCTGTTCGCGCGCATGCAGGAGCTTGGCGTGCAGCTCGATGGTCGCGGCGGGCACGCGGCCGCCGGCGTAATCGGCCTCGAAGCGGCGCAGGTCGAGCAGCAGCCGGTAGTCGGGCGCGATGCCGCTCCCGCGGCGGGCGACGCGGGGCACGTGGCCGGAGTCCTCGAGCGTGCGCAGGATCGCGTCCTCGACCATGTCGGAGGGCGCGCGCGCCCAGCTGGCGCCGCCGTAGACCTGGAGTTCCCCGGGCACCGGGCGCGCCGCGATGCGGAACGTGTCGACGGTGCGCGCCGCGGTCGGCGGGTTCACCGACAGCTGCCAGCCGACGCGGGGCCAGGCGGGATCGGCCTGGATGCCGGGGGTGGGCGCGTACACGGTGCCGCGCTCGCTGTCGCCCGCGGCGCCGAGGATCGAGCAGGCGCCGAGCAGGACGCTGGCGGCGAGGGCGAGGACAAGGCCGGGCAGGCGGGTCGGCTTCATTCGGGTTCGAACTCCTTGGGTGCCTCGCGGCCGAGCAGGTAGCGCGCGGGGTTGGCGTCGAAGCGGTCGCCGATGCGGCGCAGGTCGCGGACCAGCGACCGCAGCTCCGCCAGGGTCGGGCCCAGCTGGGCCAGGCCGTCGTTGGCGAAGCTGTTGATGGCGCTGCGGTTCTCGCCCAGGATCGCGTCGGCGCTGTTGGCCGCGGAATCGATGCGCGCCAGGGTCGCGTCCAGGCGCTCCACCAGCGCCGGCAGCTTGTCGACGAACTCGCGCTCGATGCCGCCCATGGCGCGGGTCGAGGTCTCGATCGCCTCCACCAGCTTCTCGCTGGCCTCGCGCGAGTTGGCGACCAGGGCCGCGAGGTCCTCGCGCTGGTCGGCGACCGCGCCGGTCAGGGACTCGACGTGCTCCAGCGTGCTCGCGATCCGGGCGACGTTCTCGTCGCTCAGCACTTCGTCCAGGCGCGCCACCAGCCGGTTGGCGGTGTCGGCGATGTTCTGCAGGGCCGAGGCCTCGGTCAGGATCACCGGGATCGCGTCGTCGTCGCGCGCGGCCAGCCGCGGCGCGTCCGGGCTGCCGCCGGTGAGCTGGATGAAGGTGGTGCCGGTGAGGCCGGTCATCGACAGCTTGGCGCGGGTGTCCACCTTCACCGGTACGTCGGCCAGCACGCGGATCCGGGCGACCACGCGCCTGGGGTCCTGCGGGGCGAGCGCGAGGGAGTCGACGGTGCCCACGGAGATGCCGTTGTACTGCACCGCGCCGCCCTCGGTCAGGCCGGTCACCGGCTCGTCGAAGACGACGTGGTAGGCCTGCCAGTTGCGGTCGCTGGAGTACTTCGCCGCCCACAGGCCGAACAGCAGCATGCCCACCGCGACCACCAGGGTGAAGGCGCCGATCAGGACGTAGTTGGCCTTGGTTTCCATCGCTCAGGACTCCACGGCGGTTCGCGTGCCCGCCTGTCGTGCCGCGCGGCCACGCGGGCCGTTGAAGTATTCCTGCACCCAGGGATGGTCCAGCCGCTCGATCTCGTCCAGCGGACCGGTCGCCACCACCTTGCGATCGGCGATCACCGCCACCCGGTCGCAGATAGCGTACAGGGTGTCCAGGTCGTGGGTGATGATGAACACCGTCAGCCCGAGCGCCCGGCGCAGGGTCAGGATGAGGTGGTCGAAGGCGGCGGCGCCGATCGGGTCGAGGCCGGCGGTCGGCTCGTCCAGGAAGACCAGCGGCGGGTCGAGGGCCAGCGCACGGGCGAGCGCCGCGCGCTTGCGCATGCCGCCGGACAGCTGCGACGGCAGCGTGTTGATCGCGTCCGCGGGCAGGCCCGCCAGCTTGACCTTGAGCAGGGCGAGCTCGCGGCGCAGGCCGTCCGGGAGCCCGGGGTGGTGCTCCCTGAGCGGCACCTCCACGTTCTCGCCGACGGTGAGGGAGGAGAACAGCGCGCCGTCCTGGAACAGCACGCCCGTGCTGCGTTCGATGAGCTGCCGGTCGGCGGGCGCGGAGGAGCGCGCATCGACGCCCAGCACCTGGATGTCGCCGGCGTCGGGCGTGCGCAGGCCGATGATCGAGCGCAGCAGAACCGACTTGCCGCTGCCCGAACCGCCGACCACGCCGAGGATCTCCCCCGTGCGCACGTCCAGGTCCAGGCCCTCGTGCACCACCTGGGCGCCGAAGCGGTTGGCCAGGCCGCGCACGCGGACGATGGGAGCGGCGGCGTTCACCAGCCCACCTGCATGAACCAGATCGCCGCCAGCGCATCGAGCAGGATCACCAGCGAGATCGTCTGCACCACGCTGGAGGTGGTGCGCTCGCCCAGCGACTGCGCCGTGCCCTGGACCTGCAGCCCCTCCAGGCAGCCGATCAGCCCGATCACCAGCGCGAACGCGGGTGCCTTCGACATGCCGACGAAGAAGTGGCGCAGCTCGATGGTGTCCTGCAGTCGCGCGAGGAAGGCCTGCGGCGGGATGCCGAGCTCGAAGGCGGCGACCGCCATGCCACCCAGGAGGCCCGAGACCATGGCCACGAAGGTCAGCAGCGGCAGCATCACCAGCAGCGCGAGGAGGCGCGGGATCACCAGCAGTTCGATCGGGTCGAGGCCGAGCGTGCGGATGGCGTCGACCTCCTCGCGGGTGACCATGATTCCGTTCAGCGCGGTGAAGGCGCTGGCGGTGCGTCCGGCAAGCAGGATCGCCGTGAGCAGGACGCCGAACTCGCGCAGGAACGCGAAGCCGACCAGCTCGACCACGAACAGCGTGGCGCCGAAGTCGGCGAGGATGGTCGACCCGAGGAAGGCGATGACCGCGCCCACCATGAAGGACAGGAGCGCGACCAGCGGCATCGCGTCGAGCCCGACCTGTTCCATGTGGTGCACGGTCGAGGTCAGGCGCAGCCGCCGCGGCTGGCGCAGGATGCGGCCGCCCTTCGCCAGGCTCTCCCCGAGGAAGCTCACGAGGGCCAGCACCTCCCGGCCGTTGTCGTGCATGGCCTTGCCGAGGCGGGCGAGGGCGGCCGCGACGCCGTATTCGCGACGCTTCCTCGGGCGGTCGTCCGCGACGTCCTCGATGGCGGCGACCATGGCGAGGTGGTCTTCGCGGAACGCGAGCGCATCGTCGGCGAGGCCGCGCCGGCCGGCGAAGCGCAGGAGCTGCAGCACGCCCATGGTGTCGAGCCGTCCGATGCCCCGGGCGTCGACCCCCGTGGCGCCCGGCGGGGCGGCCGCGAGCGAGGCGGAAACGGCGCCGGCATGCTCGAGCGTCCAGTCGCCGGACAGGCGAAGCGCGCCGCCGTCGAGTGCGAGCGTCGGGGGACTGGCGGCGTCGGCTGGCATCGGGCGGCGGGGCGTCACGGGGTCGGGTCGTCCGCGAGGATACCGAACACGGCGCATGCCGCGCGTGCCATGCTTCGCGCATGTCCCGTCCGTTTCCCCAGGAAGCCTACGCCGCCCGCATCGCCTTCGTGGTCGAGCTGGCCGAGCACCTCCATGCCTACGGCACCACGGCACCCCGCCTCGAGGCCGCGATCGAACAGGTGGCGCACAGCCTTTGCCTGGAATGCGAGCCCTGGACCAATCCGACGGGGATGGTGCTGTCCTTCAGCGATCCGATGCGCCCGCCCGGCGAGAGCGACACCACCCGGGTGATCCGCACCGTCCCGGGCGAAAACGACCTCGGGCGGCTGTGCGAGGTCGACCGCATCGCCGAGGACGTCGTCGCCGGGCGCATGGGCCTGGCCGAAGGCCACGCGGCGCTGCGCGCGCTGGACCGCCCGCTGACGCGCCGCGAGAACCTGATGCAGGTGCTGGGATTCGGCCTGGTCGCCGCCGGGATCGGCGGCCTGCTGCGCATGCCATGGCTCGACATCGCCACCGCCAGCGTCATCGGACTGGTGATCGGCGGGCTGCAGGCCGCCGCCCGCACCCGTCCGCGGCTGCGCGAGTCCGGCGACGCGGTCAGCGCGGTGGTCGCCGCCTCGATGGCGATCCTGGTCGCGGCCTTCGTGGCGCCGCTCAACCTCAACACCGTGATCATCTCCGCCCTGATCGTGCTCATGCCCGGCCTCGCGCTGACCAATGCGATCAACGAGCTGACCAGCCAGCACCTGGTGTCGGGCACCTCGCGCTTCGCCGGCGCCGTCGCCACGATGATCATGCTCACGGTCGGCACGATGGTCGCGATGGTCGGGATGCAGATGCTCGGCATCGAGCCCCGCGTCCGCGGGCTGCGGCCGCAGCCGGACTGGGTCGAGTGGGGCGCGCTCGCGGTGACGTCGATCGCCTTCGCGGTGCTGTTCCGCGCCAGGGCGAAGGACTATCCGCTGGTGGCGCTGGCCGCGGCCACCGGCTACCTGGTGTCGCGCCTGGCCGGGCAGGCCTGGGGCGCCGAGTTCGGGATCTTCCTGGCGGCGCTGGTGGTCACGGCGGCGGGCAACGGCTATGCGCGCTGGGCGTGGAGGCCCGGCGCGGTGGTGCGCGTCCCCGGCATCATCCTGATGGTCCCGGGCAGCTCGAGCGTGCGCACCCTGATCACCTCGGTGCAGCAGCAGGACCTGGGCGTGGGCCAGTCGGCGGCGATGGCGGTGATCAACATCCTGCTGTCGATCGTCGCCGGGCTGATCTTCGGCAACCTGCTGCTGCCGGCGCGCCGGAGCCTGTAGCGCCGGGCGCCGGAGTGCCGCCCGGCGACAGCCGTGCGGCAGCTGTTCACGCGGCTGGGGTCATTCCTTCGCGATCAGCAAATCCTCAACCTTCTTCCGCCCGGCGACCTGCGCCGCCAGCCAGCGCGGCTGCTTGCCGCGGCCGGTCCAGGTTTCGGCCGGATTCTCCGGATTGCGGTACTTCGGCGGGACCTTGCCCGTCTTGCGCGGTGCCTTGGCCGCCGTGGTGGCGCGGGCCGCGCCGCCGCCGGAGGTGCCGAACAGCTCCTCGATGGTATAGCCCTCGGCCGTGGCCGCGGCCTTCAGGCGGGCGCGCACGGTGGCGATGGGCTTGCGCTTCTTGAGCGTGGTCTTGCGCTTCTTCGCCTTGGTGATCAGCGCATCAAGCTCCCTGGGGGACAGGGTGGTGAGGTCAACGGGCATGGTTGCTCCGATTATCAGGGGGTCCCGCCACGGTCGGCGGGGGAAGGGGGATGATAATCGTCCGCGGGCCGGGCGGCAAAATGGGTGGATGGGCTCGTCGATAATCGCCGGGGATATCTCCGGGTATTACCGCTGATTGCCGGCGAGGCGGGCCAGAAGGGCCGCGCGGTCGAGGTGCTCGGCCTCGCCCGCGCTGCGGGCGCGGTATTCGAAGGTGCCGGCGTCGAGGCCGCGGCCCGAGACCACCACGCGGTGCGGGATGCCGATCAGCTCCATGTCCGCGAACATCGGCCCCGGCCGCAGGCCGCGGTCGTCGAGCACCACGTCCACGCCGCGCGCGGCTAGTTCGTCGTGCAGCGCGGTGGCGGCTTCGGCCACGACGGGGTCGTTCTTCGGGTTGATCACGCACACCGCCACCGTCCACGGCGCCATCGCCTCGGGCCAGGCGATCCCGGCGTCGTCGTGGTTCTGCTCGATGGCGGCCGCGACGATGCGCGAGACGCCGATGCCGTAGCAGCCCATCATCGGCACCGCGGCCTTGCCGGCGGCGTCGAGCACGGTGCAGCCCATCGCCTCGGCGTACTTGCGGCCGAGCTGGAAGATGTGGCCCACCTCGATGCCGCGCATGATGCGCAGCGTCCCGCCATCCTCGGCGCGGTCGCCCTCGACCACGCTGCGGATGTCGGCCACGGTGTCGGGCTCGGGCAGGTCGCGGCCCCAGTTGACGCCGGCCAGGTGCTCGCCCGCGCGGTTCGCGCCGACCACGAAGTCGGCCATCGCGGCGACCTCGAGGTCGGCGACCACGCGCACCGGCCTGGCCGGGGACACCGGACCCAGGAACCCGGGGCGGCTGCCCAGGTGTTCGAGGATCTCGGCCTCGGTGGCCATGCGCGATCCGCCCAGGCCCTCGACCTTGCCGAGCTTGATCTCGTTGGCCTCGTGGTCGCCGCGGACCAGCGCCAGCACGAACTGCGGCGCGCCGTCGGCGTCGTGGCCCATGAGCGCCACCGACTTCACGGTGCGCGCCAGCGGGATGCCCATCAGCTCCGCCACCGCCTCGCAGGTGGTTTGCGTGGGCGTGTCGACGGTGCGCATGGCTTCGGTCGCGGCGGGACGCGGCCCGGGCGCGGCGGCGCGCGCGGTCTCCACGTTGGCGGCGTAGCCGGCCGCGTCGTCGCGTCCGGTGTCGGACCACGCGATCCGGTCCTCGCCGGAATCGGCCAGCACGTGGAATTCCTGCGAGGCGTCGCCGCCGATCGCGCCGGTGTCGGCGAGCACCGCGCGGAAGCGCAGGCCCAGGCGGGTGAAGATGCGGGTATAGGCGTCGTGCATCCTGGCGTAGGACGCGGCCATGCCCTCGGCGTCGATGTCGAAGGAATAGGCGTCCTTCATCAGGAACTCGCGCGCACGCATCACCCCGAAGCGCGGCCGGATCTCGTCGCGGAACTTGGTCTGCACCTGGTAGAAGGTGACCGGCAGCTGGCGGTAGCTCGACAGCTCGTGGCGCGCGAAGTCGGTGACGACCTCCTCGTGCGTGGGGCCGTAGGCGTACTCGGCGTCCTTGCGGTCGCGGATCTTCAGCAGCTGGCCGCCGAACTTCTCCCAGCGCCCGGTCTCCTCCCAGAGCTCGCGCGGCTGGATCGCCGGCATCAGCAGCTCGATCGCGCCGGCGGCATCCATTTCCTCGCGCACCACGGCCTCGACCTTGCGCAGCACGCGCAGGCCCAGCGGCGACCAGGTGTAGATGCCGGCGGCGAGCTTGCGGATCATCCCCGCCTTGAGCATCAGCGTGTGGCTGACCAGCTCGGCCTCGGCCGGGGTTTCCTTTTCAGTGTGGAGGTGGAACTGCGACAGGCGCATCGGCGGCTTCATCGGTCTGGTGGCACGGCCGCTGATTGTGCCATGCAGCACGCACCCGCCGCCCGCGTCCGCCCCGCGTGGCGGCGCGCGTCAGGGCGTGCAGTAGGCCTTCGCGGCGGCCTGGGCCAGCTCGAGCTGCGCAGCGCGCTGCGTGGCGTCGAGGACCGTGTCCGGCTCGCCGTCGCCATCGGTGTCGTGCTGCACGTCGCCTTCGCCCTGGAGGATCGCGATGTTGGCGCGCGCCGTCGCGCAGTGCGGGTTCGCGGGCGCCTCCGGAGCCGTGGAAACCGGTGCGGCGGCGCCGGAGGACGTGATCAGGCGATGCTCGTAGCGGCCCTGCTCGGGCGGCGTCTGCGAGTAATGGGTGACGCCGTTGGCGTCGGTCCACTGGTAGACCTCGCCCGCGGTCTGCTGGGCGAATGCCGGGACTGCGGCGAACGCCACGATGGCGCCTAGGACGAAGCGGTGCATGCGGACTCCTGCCTCTCGGGGCGTGGGGCCCTGATTGCAGCACCCGCGGCAGGCCGGCGCAAGCGCGGGCGGCCGGTTCCGTGACCGTCCGCAGGCCGCGGCGCGGGACGCCCGCGCGGGTACACTTGCCGGCATGGACGAACAACCGCCCCTGGCTCGCCGCGGCCGCGGCATCTACCTGCTGCCGAACCTGTTCACCACTGGCGGCCTGTTCGCCGGTTTCTTCGCCATCATCGCCGCGTCCCAGGGCCGCACCGAGGCGGCCTGCATCGCCATCTTCGTGGCCGCGATCCTGGACGGACTCGACGGCCGCGTGGCGCGGCTCACGAACACCCAGAGCGAGTTCGGCGTGCAGTACGACTCGCTGGCGGACCTGGTCAGCTTCGGCATGGCGCCGGCCCTGGTGATGTACCACTGGTCGCTGGTGGCGATGAAGCTCGACGGCAACACGCTCGGCAAGATCGGCTGGCTCGCGGCGTTCCTGTACGCCGCATGCGCGGCCCTGCGGCTGGCCCGGTTCAACAGCCAGGTGGGCAAGGTCGACAAGCGCTGGTTCATCGGCCTGGCCAGTCCCGCCGCGGCCGGGATCATGGCGAGCTCGGTGTGGACCTTCCACAGCCTGGACCTGAGCGGCGAGTCGCTGCGCTACGCCGCGCTGGCGATCACGGTGGCGTCGGGCCTGCTGATGGTCAGCCAGTTCCGCTACACCAGCTTCAAGGGCAGCGGCAGCGGCCCGGGCTCCGACCGGGTGCCGTTCTTCGCGCTGCTGCTGGTGGTGGCGGCGCTGATCGCGCTGTGGATCGACCCGCCCAAGACGCTCCTCGCCGTGCTCGGCGCCTATGCCCTGTCGGGGCCGGTGGGCTGGCTCTGGCGGCTGCGCGGGCGCCGTGCGGGGGACGCCGCGTGAGCGCACTGGCATGGGACCCCTGGCAGCGCGAGGCGCTGGAGGCGATGGGCCACCGCGTCTACGCGTGCGCTCCGCGCGCGGGCGAGGTGGTGCCCGACGACCCGCTGGCGCACGCCCTGCTGCGCGCGGCCGGCCGCCGGCCCGACGACGCCGACGCGGCCGCGCTCCTGCGCGGGCTCCCGCCGCTGGCCCGCCTGCGGGCCGAGCCGGCTGCCAAGCGCGCGCTGTGGCCGCGGCTGCGGGCACTGCGCCGCGGGGGCGCCGCGGGATGAGCGCGGCGGTGGCCGGGGCGGCGCGTCCGGTCATGCGGCCGATGCGCGAGGCCGACCTGGACTCGGTGCTCGTGGTCGAGCGACGGGCCTACCCCTGGCCCTGGTCGATCGGCATCTTCCGCGACTGCCTGCACGCGGGCTATCCGGCGTGGGTCCTGCTCGAGGGCGGCGCCTTCATCGGCCACGGCGTGCTCAGCGTGGCCGCCGGCGAGGCGCACGTGCTCAACATCTGCATCGATCCCTCGCGCCAGGGCCGCGGCTACGGCCGCGCGCTGCTGCGGTCGATGGTGGACGCCGCCCGCGGCCGCGGCGCCCGCCGCGTCTACCTGGAGGTCCGGCCCTCGAACCCGGTGGCGATCGCCCTGTACCAGGACGAGGGCTTCAACGAGATCGGCCGGCGGCCGCGCTATTACCCGGCCGATTCCGGCCGCGAGGACGCGATCGTGATGGCGATGGAGCTCCTGGACCCCTGAGCGGGACGTGGGAGCGGGCGCGGCCGCCCTCCGGTCACAGGCGGGCGCGCTGGGCGGAGAGTGCCTCGTGCTGCGCCGTCCAGTCCGCCAGGCGCGTGCGCTCCTGTTCGACCACCGCGGCCGGTGCGTTGTTGACGAAGGTGTCGCTGGCCAGCTTGCCCTTCGATTTCGCGAGTTCGGCCGCGACCCGCTTGAGTTCCTTGTCCAGGCGGGCCCGCTCGGCGTCCAGGTCGACCAGGCCTTCCAGCGGGACGAACAGGTTCAGCTCGCCGACCAGCGCGGCGGCCGACGGCGGCGGGTCCCCCGCGATCGCCTCGATCCCCTCGACCCTGGCCAGGAAGCCGAGCCGGGAGCCGAAGCGCGCGATGCGGTCGGCGTCCGCGGCGCCGCCGCCGGATACCAGGAGTCGCACCGGCCTGGCCGGCGACACCCCGAGTTCGCTCCGGATCCGGCGCAGGGCCGAGACCATGGCCTTGAGCCATTCGACGTCGGCGGCGGCCGCGGCGTGGTCCTGGCCGGAGAAATCATCGGGCTGCGGGTAGCGGCGCGCCATGATGCTTCCGCCCGCGATGCCCAGGCGCGGCGCCACCTGCTGCCACAGCTCCTCGGTGACGAAGGGGACCAGCGGGTGCAGCAGGCACAGCAGGCGCTCCAGCACGTGCAGCAGGGTGTGCCGGGTGCTGGCCGCGGCCTCCGCGTCGTCGCCGTTGAGCGCGGGCTTGGCGAGTTCGACGAACCAGTCGCAGTACTCGTGCCAGGCGAATTCGTACAGGCACTGCGACAGCAGGTCGAAGCGGTAGCTGGCGAAGTGGGATTGGGCTTCGGCGGTGACCGCGGCGAGGCGGGCGAGGATCCACTGCTCCGGCGCCGTCCGGGCCGCCGGCTCGCCGGCCATCGCGGCGGCGCCTTCGGTGTTCATCAGCACGAAGCGGGTGGCGTTCCACAGCTTGTTGCAGAAGTTCTTGTAGCCCTCGGCGCGGGCGAGGTCGAACTTGATGTCGCGGCCCGGGCCCGCGAGGGCGGCCATGGTGAAGCGGAGCGCGTCCGCGCCGAAGGCGGGGATGCCGTCGGGGAATTCCTTGCGCGTGGCCCTGGCGATCTTCTCCGCCATCTTCGGCTGCATCAGCCCGCTGGTGCGCTTGGCGACCAGGTCGTCGAGCGGGATGCCGTCGATGATGTCCAGCGGGTCGAGGATGTTGCCCTTCGACTTCGACATCTTCTGGCCGTCCTTGTCGCGCACCAGGCCGGTGACGTAGACGTCGCGGAAGGGCAGGCGGCCGGTCAGGTGGTCGGTCACCATGATCATGCGCGCGACCCAGAAGAAGATGATGTCGAAGCCCGTGACCAGAACGTCGGACGGCAGGAAGGCGTCGTAGCCGCGCTCGCGCATCGCGGCCTCGTCGGGCCAGCCCATGGTGCTGAAGGGCCAGAGCGCGGAGGAGAACCAGGTCTCCAGCACGTCGGGGTCCTGCGCCAGCGCGCCGGTGTAGCCCGCGGCATCGGCCTTCGCGCGGGCCTCGGCCTCGTCGCGGCCGACGAAGACCTCGCCGCCCTCGCCGTACCAAGCCGGGATGCGGTGGCCCCACCAGAGCTGGCGGCTGATGCACCAGTCCTGGATGTTGCCCAGCCAGTGGCGGTAGGTGTTGATCCAGTTGCCGGGGACGAAGCGGCCCTGGCCGTCCGCGGCGTCGCTGCCCCCGGCGAGCTCGAGGCCCCGCTCCCCCAGCCGGTCCATGCGCACGAACCACTGGTCGGTCAGCCAGGGCTCGCTCACCTGGCCGGTGCGGTCGCCGCGCGGGACCTGCAGGCGGTGCGGCCTGGCCTCCAGGAGCAGGCCCTGGGCGGTGAGGTCGGCGAGCACCGCTTCGCGCGCCTCGTAGCGGTCCAGCCCGCGGTAGTGCGCGGGGATCGCATCGTCGTCGGACACGATCCGCGCGTCGGCGGTCAGGACGTTGATCGTCGGCAGGCCGTGGCGCTGGCCCACCGCGTGGTCGTTGAAGTCGTGCGCGGGCGTGACCTTGACCACTCCGGTGCCGAAGTCGCGGTCGACGTAGTCGTCGCGGATCACGGGGATGCGGCGGCCGGTCAGCGGCAGTTCGACGAAGGCGCCGGCGAGCGCGGCGTAGCGCGGATCATCGGGGTGCACCATGGCCGCGGTGTCGCCGAGCATCGTCTCCGGACGGGTGGTGGCGACCACGAGGTAGTCGCGCGTCTCGCGCAGCACCTCGTTGCCCTCGGCGTCGCGCTCGACGTGCTCGTAGCTCCGCCCGTCGGACAGGGGATAGCGGATCGACCACAGGTGGCCGTCCTCTTC
>JAAZHF010000184.1 GCA_012510865.1 Gammaproteobacteria bacterium | reverse complement strand
CTATAAGAGTGCGGTGACCAGCAGGGCTGGCCTTCAGGCCAGCACGGCGGACGGTTCATGTCCTTGACCGTAGCCGCCGAAGATTGCGCGGGCCAGCCTGTTCAGGACTGCACGCAACTTCGCATAATGCACATTATGTAAACAACTCGACATGTAAACCCCTCGATCTGCGCCCGGACACCTACCGCCTCTTGCACGCCTCCCAGACCTCCGCGTCCAGCTTCCGCAACAGGTCGAAGGTCCGGTTCAGCCCGACCCGCCTGAGGGTCTGCTCACGCCTGGCCTGCGCAGCCTGGCAACGATCCGGCGCGCGGCTGCGGCTTCCCTCGCTGCGGCCGCCGCCGGCGCTGCGGCCGGAACGCGCCGCAGCGGCTCGCGGACGGGCAACGCGCGAAGCCGCCGCGGGCGCCGGCGGGGCCTGTTCCGGCGTCGCCTCGTAGCTGTCGACCAGTCGCTGGCCTTCGGGACAGCGCTCGCTCGTCAGGGTGACATGGCCGTCCGCCGCCACGCACTTCTGCACGCTCCGGGCACCCGCCGGCGTGGCCCAGCCCCCGGCGACGAAGGCCAGGACCAGGATGCCGATCACCGGGATTCCTTCCATGGAACCAGCCATGTGTCCTCCGCACTCCGCGCCGTCAATGCATCTCCACCGGGGCCAGCGACACCGCGAGCCCTTCGCGGAACCGCACGCGCAGCATGTCCCCGACCCGGATCTTCCTCACCATTTCCCGATGCTCCGGCGACTCGGCGTGCAGGGTCCGCACGTTGCCCGCGGGGCCCTGGACGGTGAACGTCCCGGCCGCGCCATCGACCCCGACCACGGTGGCCAGCACCGTGACCTCCTGTTCGCCGACGCGGCCGGTGTCGCCGACGTCGCGCGCGCGCTCGGAGATGTAGGCCCCGGGCTCGGCGCTGCCCTGGGGCTGGATGTCGAACAGGATCGAGCGGTGGTAGCGCACGTCGACCACGTCGCCCACCTGCAGCGCGTCGAAGCCGTCCACGCGCGGATCGACCGGCAGGACCCGGGTTCCCGTCGCGGTCTCCAGGGTCAGCACTCGCTGCCCGAGGTCGATGGCGGCCACCACGCCGCGCTCGTCCACCTCGGCCTGCACGACGGTCTCGACCGCCCGCCCGGCGTCGTCCTGGCCCGCGGCCTGCGCGGCCGCGAAGGCGGGCACGGCCGCGACGGCGGCGGCGAGGAACAGCGTGTGCATGCGCGCGTAACGGTTCATCCAAGGCTCCCTGGGCCGGCGCACCCGGCTGGTGGACGGGATACTAGCGCAGCCCCGCGGGCCCGATGGTCGGGCATTGCGGAGGCCTGCGTCGGGCTGTTCCGCGATGCCGGCGCAGGCTTGACCGGAATCAAGGCGTGGCCGCCCGGGCTGCGGCAGGATGCCTGCCATGGACGCGTCCCTTCCCTTCAGCGCCGAGCTGCTGCGCCGCTACGACCGGCCCGGCCCGCGCTACACCTCCTACCCCACCGCGCCGCAGTTCAGCAGCTCGTTCGGCGAGGAGCAGCTGAGGGAAGCAGCCGACTCGAGCAACGGCGATCCCATCCCGCGCCGGCTGTCGCTGTACGTGCACGTCCCGTTCTGCGTCAGTCCCTGCTTCTACTGCGGCTGCAACCGCATCATCACCCGCGACAAGTCGCGCGCCGAGACCTACCTGGCGCGCCTGTACCGCGAGATCGACATGATGGCGGCGCTGTTCGACCGCGACCGCGAGGTGGTGCAGCTGCACCTCGGGGGCGGCACCCCCAACTTCATGGCGCCGGGCCAGATCGGAGAGCTCGTCGACGCCCTGCGCCGCCAGTTCCACTTCGCGCGCCCCGAGGACAGCGACATCTCGATCGAGCTCGACCCGCGCTTCGTCTCGCCGGACGACATCGCCGAGCTGGGCAGGATCGGGTTCAACCGCGCCAGTTTCGGCGTGCAGGACTTCGATCCCGTCGTGCAAGAGGCGGTCAACCGCATCCAGTCGGTCGAAGAGCCGCGCGCCGTGGTCGAGGCCTGCCGCGCCAGCGGCTTCCGCTCGGTCAACGTCGACCTGATCTACGGGCTGCCGAAGCAGAATCCCGAGGGCTTCGCGCGCACGCTCGACACCGTGCTGGAGATGCGGCCCGACCGCCTTGCGGTCTATGGCTATGCGCACCTGCCCGAGATCTTCCGGCCGCAGAACCAGATCCGCTCGGAGGACCTGCCCGGACCCGAGGAGAAGCTCGGCCTTCTCGAGCTGGCGATCACCCGGCTCTCGGCAGCCGGCTACCAGTACATCGGCATGGACCACTTCGCCCTGCCGGACGACGACCTGGCCATGGCCCAGGCCCGTGGCAGCCTGCGCCGCAACTTCATGGGCTACACCACGCACGCCGACAGCGACCTGATCGGCCTGGGCGTGAGCGCGATCAGCCAGATCGGCGATACCTTCAGCCAGAATCCGCGCGACCTCCCCTCGTGGCAGATCGCGATCGACGAAGGCCGGCTGCCGGTCTTCCGCGGCATGAAGATGGACGAGGACGACGTCATCCGCGCCGACCTGATCCAGCAGCTGATGTGCCAGGCCGAGGTCCCCATGGGGGCCCTGGAGCGGCGGCACGACATCGTTTTCAGGGACTATTTCGCCGCGGAACTGGAGAAGCTGGCCCCCCTGGAGGCCGACGGCCTGGTGCGCCTTGCGCAGGACCGGATCCGGGTGACCGCGCGCGGACGCCTGCTCTTGCGTAATATTGCGATGTGCTTCGACCGCTACCTCCCCCCCTCCCCTGCCGGACCCGGCGCCAGGCCCCGCTTTTCCCGCGCGATCTGACGCGGCGGGAGGCCGCGCCGTGGTGAACAAGGTCGCGTTCCCGCGCGTCGATCCCAGCATCCTGGCGGACGACGGCGACGAATTCCGCTTCTGCTCGACCTGCGCCTTCTCCCAGGCCTGCATGTCCGAGGGCATGGACAAGTCCTCGCTGGGCGAACTGCACATGCTCGTCGAACACGTGGGCCCGCTCCACGGCGGCGACCACGTGTTCCGCGTCGGCGAGCCCTTCGAGGCGATCGCCGCGGTGCGGGCGGGCACGGTCAAGACCTACATCATCGTCCCCAACGGCCGCGAGCACGTGCTGGGCTTCCACTTCCCCGGCGAGGTGATCGGCCTCGACGGCATCGACGGCGACACCTACCCCTGCAACGCCGTGGCCCTGGACACCGTGATGCTGTGCCGGTTCTCCTTCCCCAGGATCTCGGTCCTCGCCGGGCGCCTGCCCGGCCTGCAGCAGCACCTGTTCCGGCTGCTCAGCCGCGACATCGGCCGCGCCGCGCTGCTGTCGGGCGACTGGACCGCCGACGAGCGCATGGCCGCGTTCCTGGTCGGCATGTCCCGGCGGCTCGCCGCCCGTGGCTTCTCGCCCGACCGCTTCCAGCTGACCATGGCGCGCACCGACATCGCCAACTACCTGCGGCTCGCGCCCGAAACGGTCAGCCGCGTGCTCAAGCGCTTCCAGGACGACGGGCTGCTGCGCGTCGACCGGCGCGAGCTCGAGATCCTCGACCAGGTCCGGCTGGGCGCGCTCGCGGCGCCGGTCCTCTGGAAGCAGTAGCCGGTCCACTCCCCTCCCCGGCGGCGCAGTCGCACACGGCGCGCGCTTGACCTGGATCATGGCGGGGTTCGCCCGCCATCCGGACGATCACGCCGTCTGCAATCGGAGTGGATCATGGGGAACTACCGCAAGCTCTGGATCGGCCTGGCCGTCCTCCTGGTGTCATCCTTCGCGGTGCTGCTGTGGGCCGGGGGCGAGATCTTCCGCGCGGCGACGCCGGTCCCGGAGCAGGTGGTGTCCGAGGACGGCGAGGTCGTCTACACCCGCGCCGACATCGAACGCGGCCGCCAGGTCTGGCAGTCCATCGGTGGCATGCAGTTGGGCTCGATCTGGGGCCACGGCGGCTACGTCGCGCCGGACTGGAGCGCCGACTGGCTGCACCGCGAGGCGGTCGCCGTCCTCGACCTCTGGGCGCGCGCGGAGGGCGGAACCGGGTGGGCCGAGCTCCCGGCGGCCGGGCGCGCGGCGCTGCAGGGACGGCTGCAGGAGATGATGCGCCGCAATACCTACGATCCGGAGACGGGGACGGTCACCCTGCCCCGCGACCGCGTCCAGGCCATCGCCGGGGTCGCCGCGCACTACGAGAGCCTGTTCGGAAGCGATCCCGCCACCGCCGGGCTTCGCGAGGCCTACGCGATGAAGGAGGACACCGTCCACGACGCCGGGTACCGGCGCGCGCTGACGGCGTTCTTCTGGTGGACCGCCTGGGCCGCGACCACCGAGCGGCCGGCCGACGCCGAGGCGGCGCTGGCGGAGGCGGGCGTCGTCCCGCAGCGGGTCACCTACACCAACAACTGGCCCAGCGAGCCGCTGGTGGGCAACCGCCCGGCGGCGCCGCTGTGGGCCTGGTCCGCGTTCAGCGTGCTCTTCCTGATCGCGGGCATCGCCCTGCTCGGCTGGCACCACGCGGTGAGCCACGACCGGGAGGAGCGCGGCCACGCCATTCCATCGCAGGATCCCTTCTCGGCGGCCCGCATCACCCCGTCGATGCGGGCGGTGGCCAAGTACTTCTGGCTGGTGCTCGCGCTGTTCCTGGTGCAGATCCTGCTCGGGGCGATCACCGCCCACTACCAGGTGGAGGGCCAGGACGCCTACGGCTTCGCGCTGTCGGAAATCCTGCCCTACTCGCTGTCGCGCACCTGGCACACGCAGCTCTCGGTGCTGTGGATCGCGGTGGCCTGGCTCGGCACCGGCCTGTACATCGCGCCGCTGCTGTCGGGCCACGAGCCGAAGTTCCAGCGCTTCGGGGTCAACTTCCTGTTCGTGTCGCTGATCGTGATCGTGGTCGGCTCCTTCGCCGGGCAGTGGTTCGCCGTGATGCAGAAGCTGGGCCTGGAGCACAACTTCTGGTTCGGCCACCAGGGCTGGGAGTACGCCGACATGGGCCGCTTCTGGCAGTGGTGCCTCTTCGTCGGGCTGCTGCTCTGGGTGGCCCTGGTCGGCCGCGCCCTGTGGCCGGTGCTGCGCAGCCGCGAGAACGAGACGCGGCACATCGTGGGCCTGCTGTTCCTCTCGACCACGGCGATCGGCCTGTTCTTCGCGTCGGCGCTGATGTGGGGCGAGCACACGCACATCTCCGAGGTGGAGTACTGGCGCTGGTGGCTGGTGCACCTCTGGGTCGAGGGCTTCTTCGAGGTGTTCGCGACTGCCGTGATGGCGCTGATCTTCACCCGGCTCGGCCTGCTCAAGACCTCCACGGCCACGGTCGCGGTGCTGTTCGCCACGATCATCTTCATGGCCGGGGGCGTGCTGGGCACGCTGCACCACCTGTATTTCGTCGGCACGCCGACGGCGGTGGTTGCCCTGGGCGCCAGTTTCTCCGCGCTGGAGGTGGTGCCGCTGGCCTACATCGGCTTCGAGGCCTACCAGACCTGGAAGCACGGCAAGGCCACGCCCTGGATGGCGCGCTACCGCTGGCCGGTGATGTTCTTCATCGCCGTCTCGTTCTGGAACCTGGTGGGCGCCGGCCTGTTCGGCTTCCTCATCAACCCGCCGCTGTCGCTGTACTACATGCAGGGCCTGAACCTGACGCCGCTCCACGGCCACACGGCGCTGTTCGGCGTGTATGGCATGCTGGGCATCGCCCTGGTGCTGTTCTGCCTGCGCGGCCTGCGCGGCCAGATGGCCTGGGACACGGGAGCGCTGAAAGTGTCCTTCTGGTGCCTCAACATCGGCCTCGCCCGGATGGCCGCGCTGACCCTGCTGCCGCTGGGCACGATGCAGCTGCTGGCGGCGATCGAGCACGGCTACGCCTACGCGCGCTCGGCGGAGTTCATGCAGCAGCCGGTCGTGGACCTGCTGGTGTGGATGCGGGTGCCGGGCGACACGATCATCAGCGTCGGCGCACTGGCCCTGGCCTGGTTCGTCCTGCGCCTGTGGGTCGCGCCGCGGCGCGAGGTGCTGCCGGCGGCGGCCGGCACGGAACAGGCCTGAGCCGTGGACGCCGACCGCACGCGGCACGGCGGCGCTTCGGCGCCGTTCGTGCAGCTGGCCGCCGCGCCGCACCGGCTGATGTTCTTCGTCGGCTCCGCCAACGTCCTGCTGGCGATGGGCTGGTGGGCGGCGTGGCTGGCCGCGGCGCGATGGCCCGGCCTCCTGCGGATGCCGCAGCCCGAGCCCTATGCCGGCTGGCTGCACGCGATCGTCATGCAGTACCAGATGCTGCCGAGCTTCTTCTTCGGCTTCCTGCTGACCACCTTCCCGCGCTGGATGGGACTGCCCGATGCCGCGCGCTGGCACTACGTGCCGGTCGGCGTGGGCATGTTCGGCGGGCAGGTCGCCACCCTCCTGGGAGCGCTGGGCGCACCGGCCGGGGTCGAGGTCGGGGTTGCCATGACGCTCGCGGGCTGGGCGGCGGGCCTGTGCTTCCTCGGCGACCTGCTGCTGCGCGACCGCAACCGCACCTGGCACGCACGTTCCTGCTTCGCCGCACTGGTGCTCGGCTGGTTCGGGCTGGCGGCCTTCGGCGCGGCGCTGCTGGGCGGACAGGTGCAGTGGATCTTCGCCAGCATCAAGATCGGCACCTTCGGCCTGCTGCTGCCGGTGTACTTCACGGTCGCCCACCGGATGTTCCCCTTCTTCGCCGGCAACGTCGTGCCGGGCTACGTGGCGTGGCGGCCGATGTGGCTGCTCGCGGCGTTCTGGGCGCTGTGCCTGCTCCACCTCGGGCTCGAACTGGTGCATGGCTACGCCTGGCTGTGGCTGGCGGACCTGCCGCTGCTGGCGCTGGCGATGCTGGTGCTGGGCCGCTGGTGGCCGCGCGGGCGCAAACCCGGGATCCTCGCGGTGCTCTTCATCGGCCTTGCGTGGCTGCCGGTGACGTTCGCGCTCTACGCGGCGCAGAGCCTGGTGTACTTCGCCGGCGACGGTTTCATCCTCGGTCGCGCGCCCGCCCACGCGCTGTTCGTCGGCTTCTTCGGCAGCCTCCTGGTGGCCATGGTCACCCGCGTCACCCAGGGCCACTCCGGCAGGAAGATGGAGATGCCCGCGGTCGCCTGGTTCGCCTTCGCTGCGGTCCAGCTGGTGGCCGTGGCCCGCGTGGCCGCCGACATCGCCCCCGACCCGGGCGCCTGGTGGGCGCTGGCCGCGATCGGCTGGCTGGTGGCGTTCGGGCCCTGGGTGGCAAGGCTCGGCCGGATCTACCTCGCGCCGCGCGCCGACGGCCGCCCGGGGTGAGCGCGTGATCGAGTTCTACCCCCAGATCAAGTGGGTCCACGTCGCCACCGTGTTCGCCAGCGGGCTGCTCTTCGCGCTGCGCGGGCTGCTGGTGCAGGCCGGACGGCCGGCCTGGGCGCTGGCCGCGCCGGTGCGCTACCTGAGCTACGCCATCGACACCACCCTGCTGCCGGCGGCGCTCATGCTCCTCACCGTGCTGCCGCGCGCGATGTTCGCCAACGGCTGGCTGCTGGCGAAGATCGCGCTCCTGGCCGTCTACGTCGTGCTGGGCTCGCTCGCGCTCAAGCGCGGGCGGACCCCGCGGATGCGCCTCGCCTGCTACGTCGCCGGACTGGCGGTCTTCGCGTTCATCCTCTCGATCGCGCGGGCGCACCATCCCGGCGGCATCTTCTGGATGGTGTTGGCCGCTTGATCCACGTCATGGGCGCCGGGGTGCGTCCGGGCGGATACTATCCGCGATCGCAGTCCTCCCCCGGTTCGCCGGAATCCCCACAGGAGATCAACATGAAGCACCTCGTCATCGCCACCCTCGGCCTCGGCCTGCTCGCCTTCGGCGGCACCGCCGCCGCCTCGAACTGCACGATCAAGCTGAGCGGCGACGACCGCATGCAGTTCGACAAGAAGGAAGTGACCGTGTCGGCGTCCTGCAAGACCATCAACATCGAGCTGGCCCACACCGGCCAGCTGCCGGCCGCCGCCATGGGACACAACGTTGTCGTTGCCGCAACGCCGGACGTCCAGGCCGTCAACGCGGCGGGCGCCAAGGCCGGCGCCGCGGCCGGCTACCTGGCCAAGGACGACCCCAAGGTCCTGGGCGCCACCGCCATGATCGGCGGCGGCGAAAGCACCAAGGCGTCCTTCCCCGGCAGCACGCTGAAGGCCGGCGGCGACTACACCTTCTTCTGCTCCTTCCCGGGCCACGCGGCCCTGATGAAGGGCAAGCTGGTGGTCACTCCCTGACCATGGGTCCGACGCCCCCGGGGGCGCGGCGTGAACAGGAAGGGGCGCGGCGAACCGCGCCCCTTTCGCGTTCCGGGGGCATATAATGCACTGCAGCATCCGATGCACTGCAGCACGCGGCGGTGCCCGATGCCCCGCTCTCCCGGTGGGACCGCAGGACGCGGGCTGGACATTGAGGTCGATCAGGTCCATCCCTGCCCCGCCACCGGAAAATAGACACCAGAACAACAAGGTCTCCTGCCCATGTCCACGACCACAGCCACCGCCACGGCCGTAGCCGCCACGCGCGGGACAGACACGGCGCGCTCGGGCTATTACAACGTCAAGGTGGTCCGCCAGTTCACGATTGCGATCGTGGTCTGGGTGATCGTAGGCATGGCGGTCGGCTTGCTGATCGCCGCCCAGCTGTACTGGCAGACCATCGT
>JAAZHF010000183.1 GCA_012510865.1 Gammaproteobacteria bacterium | reverse complement strand
GGCCTTCCGGTCCAGCGGCGGCGCGCCCGCCGCGACGCGCTCGGCGTTGCGCCGGTCGAAGGCCAGCGACTCGCGGAACCAGTCGCGGGTGTTGGCCGCGGCCTGCGGATTGACGAAGGGCGTGCCGAACGGGATCTGCACCACGCCGCCCTTGTCCGCGATCAGCCTGGCAAGCTCGTCGCTCAGGTTGCGCTCGAAGCCCGGGGTGAAGTGGCGCATCGCCGAGTGGCTGGCGATCACCGGCACGGTGCTCAGTTCGACGGCCTGGCGCACGGCCTCGTCCGAGATGTGCGAAACGTCGACCATGATCCCGAGCCGGTTCATTTCCGCGACCACCTCGCGGCCGAACGGGCTCAGGCCGTTCCAGCGCTTCTCGACGGTGTACGAAGAGTCCGCGATGCGGTTGTTGCCGCTGTGCGCGAGCGTGATGTAGCGGATCCCGCGCTTGTGGAAGAACTCGAGCTGGGCCAGGTCCTCGCCGATCGGGCCGCCGTTCTCCAGCCCCATGGGCAGCAGCACGCGGCCGCCCTCCAGCAGGCGCTCGACGTCGCCGGGCGAGGTGAGGATGGCGAAGCGGTCGGGATGGCGCGCCACCAGGGCTTCCACGGCGTCGATCTGCATGTTGGCCGCCTGCCAGGCGGTCCCCGACTCGTCCTGGCGCGCCGAGGTGTAGATCGACATGAAGGCGACGTCCAGGCCGCCTTCGCGCGCGCGGGGATAGTCGAACTCGCGGTCCGGCGCGGCTTCGCCAAGGTCCGCCCAGTCGGAGTCCAGCACGCCCGGGGCATCGATATGGGTGTCGACGATCAGGGCGTCGGCCGCCAGCGCGCGTGCCGCGTCGGTGGCCTGCGCCAGTGCCGACGCGGGCAATGCCAGGGCGAGGGCAAGCGCGAGGGCAGGCGGCAGGGGGCTGTGGCTGGGGCTTCGGGGCATCGGATGGCTCCTTGACGTGTGGAAGGGTGGGGCCCGGGTCGCGGCGCGCGGGCCGGGGCCGGGGACTGCGACTCAGGCCATGCGGCGGCCGCCGGCGAACACCGAGTGCACCAGGTCGCCGCCCAGCCAGTAGCAGAGCGCCGCGGGTTCGCGCACGCGCCAGCGCACGAAGTCGGCGCGCAGGCCGGCCCGCAGCCGGCCGCGGTCGTCGAGGCCCAGTGCGCGCGCGGCGTGCACGGTGGCGCCGCGCAGCGCTTCGGCCGGCGTCAGCCGGAAGTGGGTACAGGCCAGCTGCATCGCCTGCCGCAGCGACAGCAGCGGCGAGGTCCCCGGGTTGCAGTCGGTGGCCACGGCCATCGGCACGCCGTGGGCGCGGAAGGCGTCGATCGGCGGCAGCGTGGTTTCGCGCAGGACGTGGAAGGCGCCGGGCAGGAGCACGGCCACGGTACCGGCCGCGGCCATCGCCCGGACGCCGGCCGGGGACGTGTGTTCGACGTGGTCCGCGGACAGGCCGCCGAACGCGGCCACCAGCGCGGCGCCGCCGCCGTCGCTGAGCTGGTCGGCGTGCAGCTTGACCGGCAGTCCGAGCGCGCGCGCGGCCTCGAACACGCGCCGGGTCTGGTCGTCGCTGAAGCCGATGCGCTCGCAGAAGGCGTCGACCGCATCCACCAGGCCTTCGGCGTGCAGGCGCGGCAGCCATCCGCAGACGGCGTCGATATAGCCCTCGGCGTCGCCGGCGGATTCCGGCGGCAGCGCGTGCGCGCCGAGGAAGGTGGTGCGCACGTCGATGCCGAGCGCGTCGCCCAGCCTGCGCGCGACGCGCAGCATCCTGCGCTCGCTGGCGAAGTCGAGCCCGTAGCCTGACTTGACCTCGAGGGTGGTGACGCCGTCGGCGAGCAGGGCGCGGGCGCGCGGCAGCGATTGCGCGAGCAGCTCGTCCTCGCTTGCGTTGCGGGTGGCGCGGACGGTGGAGACGATGCCGCCGCCGGCACGCGCGATCTCCTCGTAGCTGGCGCCGCCGAGGCGCTGCTCGAACTCCGCGGCGCGGTCGCCCGCGAAGACCAGGTGGGTATGGCAGTCGACCAGCCCGGGCGTCACCAGGTCGCCGCCGGCGTCGATCACTTCGATGGCGAGTTCGTCCGGCCGGGCGGGCAGCGCGGCGGCGGGGCCGGCGAAGGCGATGCGCCCGTCACGCCAGCCCAGCGCGCCGGCCGGGGACAGGCCGGTGCCGGGCGCGCCTGCGATGCCATCGCCATAGCCCTCGGCGCCGTCGAGCGTGGCAAGGCGCGCGTTGACCAGCAGGCCGTCCCAGCGGGCGCCGCGCTCCGCGGCGAGGCCGGCTTCGGCATGGGTTTCGTGGCGCGGCATGGAGCGAACCTCGTCTGGCATCGACGCGGTAGCCTATCGCACCCCGATGCAGGAACGTCCCGCCATGTCGCCGCCCCCATCCGCAGACGCTCCAGTCCATGTCGCCGAGGTCGAGGGAGGGTGGCGGCTGCCCGGCATCCCCAACCTGCACTCGCATGCCTTCCAGCGCGCCATGGCCGGGATGGCCGAACGCCAGAGCCATCCGCGCGATTCGTTCTGGACCTGGCGCGAAACGATGTACCGGGTGGCCGCCCGCTTCGATCCCGATACGCTGCACGCGGTCGCCTGCCAGCTCTACGTCGAGATGCTCGAGGCCGGCTACACCAGCGTCTGCGAATTCCACTACCTGCACCACGCGCCCGACGGCCGCCCCTACGACGACCCCGCCGCGATGTCGCAGGCGCTGGTGGCGGCAGCGCGGGAGACCGGCATCCGCCTGACCCTGCTGCCGGTGCTGTACATGACCGGCGGCGTGGACGGCCGGCCGCTTGCAGAGCGACAGAAGCGCTTCGGCCACGACGTCGACGGCTACCTGCGCCTGCTCGGCACGCTGCAGGCCGCGCAGGACGATACGCTCCGCGTCGGCTGCGCGCTGCACAGCCTCCGCGCCGTGCCGCCGGACGCGATGCGCGCGGTGCTGGCCGCGCTGCCCGCGGACGCCCGCGTCCACATCCACATCGCCGAGCAGGTGGGCGAGGTGCAGGACTGCCTCGCCATCCGCGACCGCCGCCCGGTCGAATGGCTGCTGCAGAACGCCGAGGTCGACCGCCGCTGGACGCTGGTCCACGCCACCCACCTCAATGACTGGGAGCTGGCAGGCATTGCGCAGCGCGGCGCCACGGTGGCGATCTGCCCGACGACCGAGGCCAACCTCGGCGACGGCCTGTTCCGCCTGCGCGACCACCTCGACGCGGGTGGCGCATGGGGCATCGGCTCGGACTCCCACATCTCGGTGTCGCCGGTCGAAGAGCTGCGCTGGCTGGAGTACGGCCAGCGCCTGCTGACGCGCCGCCGGAACATCGTCGTTTCGCCGGGTTCGCCGAGCGTGGGCGAAAACCTCCTTCGCGGCGTGCAGGCAAGCACGGCGGACGCGACCGGATTCGAGGCCGGCGGTGATGCGCTCGTCCTCGACGCAGGCTCGCCGGTGCTTGCCGGCGCCACCGCGGCCGACGTCGTGGATCGCTGGATCTTCAGCGGCAACCGCAGCGCCATCCGCGAGGTCGAGGTCGCAGGCCGGACCCTGGTCAGCGAGGGCCGGCATGCCTCGCGCGACGTCGTGCGCTCGCGCTACCGCGACGCGGTGGCCGTACTGCTCCGCGACCTCTAGCGGCCGGGGCCGCGAAGTCACACCGCGGGCGATGGCCACGTCCGTGTTGTGTCCATGCTTTCAAGGAGATCCCATGAGCATCCGCAACATCCTCGTCCTTCCGCTGGTCGCCGGCATCGCCGCGGCGTCGTCGATCCCCGTCCACGCTTCCGATGACGCAGCGCTGTCGGCGCTGGTCGACCAGCGCCTGGCCGGCGACCGCACCGGTGCCTGCATGGGCGTCGCGGTGGTCGACAAGGGGTCCGTATCGCGCACCTTCCGCTGCGCCCTGCCGGACCAGGCCGGGCGGGTGGGCCCCGACAGCGCCTTCGAGATCGGCTCGGTCAGCAAGACCATGACGTCCACCGTGCTCGCGAAACTCATCCTGGAGGGGAAGGGATCGCTCGACGATCCGCTGTCGGACTGGCTTCCCGGGGACACCGACGTGCCGGCCTTCGAGGGCCAGCAGATCCTGCTGCGCCACCTGGTGACGCACACCAGCGGCCTTCCTGCGCTGCCCTCGCGGATGGCGCCGGCAGATCCGGCGGATCCCTACGCGGACCTGACGCCGCGGGACCTGCTGGCATCGCTTGGCGACGCGACGCTGTCGCGCGCGCCCGGTTCGCGGTTCGAATACTCGAACTTCGCTTCGATGGTGCTTTCGTATGCCGTGGCGCGCCGCGCCGGCCTCGACATGGAGACCCTGCTGCGGCAGGCGCTGTTCGACCCCTTGGGCATGGAAGGTGCCTACGTCGCCAGGCGTCCGGACGGCGTGCGCGCCGCCACGGGGCATGCGGCCAACGGCCTGCCCACACCGGCCTGGACCTTCGCCACCGACCTCGCCGGCGTCGGCGGGGTACGCGCCACGCTCGACGACATGGTGCGCTACGTCCAGGCCAACCTCGAACCCGAGGAGACGCCGCTGCAGGAGGCCATCGAGCTGGCGCATGCGCCGGTCGGCGCGCAGCCCCCGATGGCGATGAACTGGATGCTGCTGCCGGTCGAAGGCCGCACGGTGCTGGTGCACGAAGGCGCGACCGGCGGCTTCTCGTCCTTCGTCTCGGTCGATCGCGAGGCCCGGCGCGGCGTCGTGATCCTGTCCGACACCTCCTGGAGCGCGGTCGGCAACCTCGGCAGCCTCGGCCTGCACCTGGTCGACGACTCCTTCCCCCTGGGTGGGCCGCGCACGGTCGAGGCGCCCCCGCAGGCGCTGCTCGACGGGCTCGAGGGCGACTACCAGCTGCAGGGCGCGATGAAGGTCAGCCTGCGCCAGCGCGACGGCACGCTGTTCGCGCGGCCCGCGGGCCAGCCGGAATTCGAGCTGGCCTACGACAGCGCCGGTGACTTTTTCCCGCTCCAGCTGGACGCGCTGCTCAAGCCGCAGCGGACCTCCGACGGCAGCTTCGCATTCACCTGGATGCAGGGCGGCGCCGCGGTCCCGGCGATCCGGCTTGCCGAAGGCGGTACGGCGACGGAGCGGGTGGCCCCGACGGCGGACGCCCTTGCCGGCTACGCGGGGGATTACACGCTCATGCCCGGCTTTGTGCTCACCCTGCGGGCCCGCGAGGGCGGGCTGTCGGCGCAGGCCACGGGGCAGGGTGAATTCGCGCTGGAGGCCGCGGGCCCGGACCGCTTCGAGGCCCGGGCCCATGGCATCGAGATCGTGTTCAAGCGCGGGGCCGACGGCGCGGTCGAGTCGCTGGAGCTGCACCAGGGCGGCAACGTCCTGACCGGCGCGCGCGAGTAGGAGGCCGCGAAGGGCGGCTCAGCGCAGCGCGGGCAGGAGCGCCGCCGGGTCGCCGTCGTGGTCGACCGGCGCGATGCCCAGCAGCCGCGCCAGCAGCGGGTACACGTCGACGTTGTCGATGGGTCCGATCTCCGCGCCGCGGCGGAACGCCGGGCCGCTGGCGATGAAGACCGCGCGCATCGAGGGCAGGGCGGGGTCGTAGCCGTGCGAGCCGCGCATGCCGCCGCGGGAACGCGCCTCGACCATCCGCGGCAGCACCGCGTCCCAGCCCTCGTCCATCTGGCAGACGATGGCGGGGATGCGCGGGTGCGTGCCGTAGTGCCAGCGCGCGGGCAGCTCGCCGCGGCGCCAGCACTGGTAGTGCTCGTGGCGGCCGAGCAGCCTGGCCTCGACCTCGCCTTCGTGGCCGGGGTTGGGCTGGATCATCACGACCTGGCCGATGCTCGAGATCCGCGCCTGCTCCATGCCCACCATGTCCGACACCGACAGGTGGTTGCCCGGCGGGACCGGCGCCATGCCGTGGTCGGACACCAGCACGATGTTGGTCCGGGCGAGCCTGCCACCGCGCTCCAGCGCGTCGAGCAGGCCGCCGATGGCCGCGTCGATCCCCGCCAGCGCGCGCCGCGCCTCCTCCGAGTCGGGGCCGCTCTGGTGGGCGGCCGTGTCGACGGCGTGGAAGTACAGGGTGGCGAAGCGCGGCCGGGTATCCGCCGGCTCCAGCAGCCAGCCCGCCACCGTGTCGGCGCGCTCGGCGGCGCTGACCGCTTCGTCGTATACGTGCCAGCGTGAAGGGCGCACGCCGTCGATCGCGGCCT
Source organism: Gammaproteobacteria bacterium (assembly GCA_012510865.1). Taxonomy (GTDB): domain Bacteria; phylum Pseudomonadota; class Gammaproteobacteria; order Xanthomonadales; family Xanthomonadaceae; genus Luteimonas. The sequence continues at coordinate 1,352 of JAAZHF010000183.1, read as the reverse complement.
CGGAGCCGGGCCAGAACATCGTCGCGGTGGGCATCCCGGCTTTTTCCGCGGTCACCCACAGGGGCTCGCCGCCCCACCAGTCGCCGGTGCCGACGGCCTCCGGGTCGGACAGGCGGAAGGTGCCGAGGTCCTCGTCGTGCATCGAGTTGTGGACGATGCCGTGGCGGTCCGGGCGCAGCCCGGTGGCGATGGTGTAGTGGTTGGGGAAGGTGAGCGAGGGGTAGGAGGGCGTCATCCAGCGCGCCTGGACGCCGCCCGCGGCCAGGCGCACGAGGTTGGGGGAATCCACCGGGTTGATGCGGTCGGGGTGCAGGCCGTCGATGGAGACCAGGAGGAGAGTGTCCGGCGCTGCGTCCTCCGTGCCCGCCAGGCCGCCGGGGCGGACAGGCGGGGCGGTGCTGCAGGCGGCAAGCGCAAAGGTGGTGGCTGCGGCGAGGGCGACGAGGAACGGAGCGCGGATCGGTCGTGGCATGCGGGAATGATACGGCCCGTCCATGTCACCCGTGCGGCGGCCGCCGTGGCGGTCCGGGCGGCGCCGGCCTGCGCGCGGCGTGCGCGATGGGCTAGAATCGGAGCGTTTCCCCCGAGACAGGTGGCCCGCGCCAACGCGCCGGCCGAGCGTGCGACATGGACACTACCACCGCCCACTGCTGACACCCGCCCGCGGCCGGACCGGAAGGCGCCCGCGTGGCGCTTTTTTCATGCCCCGGGGCCGCCTCCAGGCCGCCCCGCACCGACAGACAAGCGCAAAGCCATGATCACGATCACGCTCCCAGACGGCAGCCGCCGCGAGTTCGAAGCCCCCGTCACCGTCATGCAGGTCGCCGAATCGATCGGCCCGGGCCTGGCCAGGGCCACCGTGGCCGGCAAGGTCGACGGCCGCCAGGTCGACGCCTCCGACCTGATCGACCGCGACGCCACCCTGCAGATCCTGACCCCGAAGGACCCGGAAGGGGTGGAGGTCATCCGCCATTCCTGCGCGCACCTCGTCGGGCACGCGGTCAAGCAGCTCTATCCCGACGCCAAGATGGTGATCGGCCCGGTGATCGACGACGGCTTCTACTACGACATCTGGTACACGCGCCCGTTCACCCCCGAGGACCTGGCCGCGATCGAGCAGCGCATGCGGGAGCTGATCGACACCGAATACGACGTCATCAAGCGGATGACGCCCCGCGACGAGGTGATCGAGACCTTCCGCGCCCGCGGCGAGGACTACACGCTGCGCCTGCTCGAGGACATGGGCCCCGCGGTCACCGCGCTGGGCCTGTACCCCCACCAGGAATACGTCGACATGTGCCGCGGCCCGCACGTGCCGAACACGCGCTTCCTGAAGGCCTTCAAGCTGCTGC
>JAAZHF010000182.1 GCA_012510865.1 Gammaproteobacteria bacterium | reverse complement strand
GCCCTGCAGGCCGCGGCCCTGCATGTCCTCGATGCGGGCGGTGGCCGCGTAGGCGCCGACCAGCGCGGTCAACAGGGCGACCAGCCAGATGACCAAGACCAGCGCCGCACCCCGCTGACGGCGGCGCATCACTGCCTCTCCGGCGCCGGCGCGCGCGTGCGCGTGCGCGGCGGGCCAAGCGAGCGCCCCGGGCCGCGCCCGGGCCGGAAGCCGGGGCGCGCGCCCGGGCCCATGCGCGACCGTCCCGCGCCCAGCTGCGGAGTGATGCCCGCCTGGGGCAGGACCACCACCAGCGCAGGCCAGGCGCCGCCGTCGGCGCTCTCGATCTCGATCGAGACCTGCAGCGGCAGGGACTCATGCGAATCCCACGAGTCCAGCCATTCGCCGATGCCGTCCTCGTCGAGCCCGCGGTAGCGGATGCGCAGTCCGGTCAGTCCTTCGACCAGCGGCTCGGGCGGACGCGGCTGGTCCTCCTCCACGAGCCCGCCGGCAAGCACCATGGTGAACGACACCGCGAGCGTGGCGCCGTCCTGGTCGTCGAACACGCCGATGTCGTGCAGGTGCGGGCCGCCCCGGCCGAGGTAGCTCGGCAGGTCGGCCACGAAGCGGATCCGGTCCGGCTCGCCGACGAAGCGCAGCGCGCCACCCGTCTCCTCGTCCTGGCCGAAGGCGATCAGCTGCGCGCCGGCCAGGCGGCGGCGCAGGAAGCCCTCCACCGCGCGCAGCCGCTCGGTCCGGGCGGCGATGGCCTCGCCGCGCTCGGCGGTGGCGGTGGCCGCGCGCACGGTCGCGAAGCCGAGGGCCAGGCCGCTGGCCAGCAGCACGGTGGCCAGCAGCACCTCGATCAGGGTGAAGCCGGCAGCGCGCGCCCGGCTCACTGCTCGTTCCCCGGTTCGGGCTGGACCAGGCGCAGGGACTCCAGCACCAGGCGCTGGCCGCCGCCGCCCTCGCCCCATGCCAGCTCCAGCCGCAGCTGCATCAACTGCGCGGCGAAGGGATCGTGGAGCAGTTCGGGCGGGCGCAGCGGATCCACGTAGGGCTGCACCTCGAGCTGCCAGCGGTAGCGGCCGTCGTCGAGCTCGCCCTCCTCGCGCCCCGGCCGCAGCGTTTCACCCACGCCCACCCCGGCAAGCAGGGAGCGCGCGTGCAGGGCCGCGCGGCCGGCGTCGGCCGACCAGCGCACCTGGCGGGTCGAGCCCGACAGCGTCCCGAGCAGGAATGTCAGCGCCATCGCCAGCACGACGAAGGCCACCAGCACCTCGATGAGGGTGTAGCCGCCCTGCGCCCGTCGCGGCGAGAACTTCACCGCGACGGCTCCGCGCGGTGCACCGTCACTTCGCCGGTCAGCCAGGCCACGTCGATGTCGAAGGCGGCGTCGCCGCGGCTCAGCTGCACCCGGCCGCCGGTCGAGGCGCCGTCGCCGAAGAACATGATCGCGCCCACGCCCTCGGCCGGCTGGACCTCGCGCGCGCCGGTGAAATGGACGCCAAGCGATTCCGGGAGCACGCCGCCGCGCCCGTCGGCCGCTTCCCAGGTGCGGCCGGCGGGATCGATGCTGAACGACTGCGGCTGCCCGGTGTCGAGAGCGCGCGCGCGCGTGAAGCGCAGCTGGGTGGCGATGTCGCGGACGTTGCTGCGCAGCTCCATGCGCGCGAATCCGCCGCCGACCGCGCCGGCGACCAGCACGCCGATGGCGCCGATCAGCACCGTCACCAGCAGCACCTCCAGCAGGGAGAAGCCGCGGGAGCGGCCGGCTCCACCGCGCCCGGCGTTCATGCGGCGCGCCCCTTACTCGTAGCGGATGTCCGCGTTCACGCTGTCGCCGCCCGGCCGGCGGTCGGCGCCGTAGCTGACGATGTCGAACGGACCGGCGTCGCCGGGCACGCGGTACTCGAAGGGCGTGTTCCACGGATCGTTGAGGTCGGCGGCCTTGGCATAGGGTCCGAGCCAGCCGCTGGTGCCGCCGGGCTGGCTGACCAGGTCGGAGAGCGAGGCCGGAAGGCTGCCGGTGTCCATCTCGAACTGGTTGACCTTTTCCGCCAGGGTCTGGACCTGGGCCTGGGCCAGGCGCACGTTGGCCCGGTCGCGGCCACCGAAGATGTTCGAGGCGGCGAATGCCACGATGCCGCCGATGAGCACCACCACGATGATGATCTCGATGAGGCTGAAGCCGCCCTGGGCGGAGCGGCGCGGTGAGCGGGTGATCGAACGCTTGTACATGGAATCCTGCCTGCTTGGATGTGGATGTCGGGCCGCGGGGCCGTCGCCAGCCGCTAGCCTATGACATTGGTGAGGTCGTAGATCGGCACCAGCACCGCCAGGATCACCACCATGACGACCCCGGCCAGCACCAGCGTGACCACGGGGACGAGCGCGGCGAGCATGCGGTCCAGCGCCTGGCCGGTCTGGGCCTCGAAGGTGTCGGCGGTCTTGAGCAGCATCGCGTCCAGCGCCCCCGACTCCTCGCCGACCTGCACCATCTGCAGCGCCAGCCTCGGGAAGCGCTTGCCGCGCGCGAGCGCGGTGGACAGCGGGACGCCGTTCTTGACCTCCTCGCCCGCTGCTTCGACATCGGCGGCGAGCGCCCGGTTCCCCAGCACGTTGCGCCCGATGCCCATGGCCGCGATCAGCGGCACGCCGTTCCTGAGGAGCGTGCCCAAGGTCCGCGCAAGGCGCGCGGTCTCGATCCGCGCCACCAGCCCGCCGACCAGCCTGCGGCCCAGCAGCCATTCGTCGAAGCGGGCGCGGAAGGCCGCGTCGCGCAGGCGGCGGTCGAACCACAGCGCCGCCAGGGAAGGCACCACCAGCAGCACGATCCACCAGTCCCGGACCAGCTCGCCGAGGCCGAGCACGATGCGGGTGAACAGGGGCAGCTCGGCGTCGAGGCTTTCGTACATCACCCCGAACTGGGGCACCACGTAGCCGAGCAGGAACAGCAGCGCCAGCCCCACCATGACCACCAGGATCGCGGGGTAGATCAGCGCGTTGAGCACGCGCCCGCGCAGCGCGCGGGAGCGCTCCAGGTAGTCCGCGAGCCGCTGCAGCGTCTCCTGCAGGGTGCCGCCGGCCTCGCCGGCACGCACCATGTTGATGTACAGCCGGGAGAAGGTGCCGTGCTGGCGCTCCAGCGCGGTCGACAGCGAGGTGCCGCCGCGCACCTGGTCGCGGATGTCGCTGATGGTGCGCTTCGCCGCTTCGTCCTCGGGCAGGTCGAGCAGGATGGTGAGCGCGCGGTCCAGCGGCTGGCCGGCGCCGAGCAGCGTGGCCAGCTGCTGGGTGAACTGCACCAGGCGCTCGCCGGAGAAGGACTTCGCCTTGAACAGCGATCCCAGCGCGCCCTCGCCGCCACCCTCGGAGGCCAGGCGCGCCTCGACCGGCAGGTGCCCCTGCTCCTGGAGGCGCAGCACCACTTCGGCGTCGCTCGCGGCCTCCATCTGCCCGTCGAGCGTCTCGCCGCGGCTGTTGAGCGCCTTGTACCGGTACAGCGCCACGGTCAGGCGTCCTCGGTGACGCGCAGGACTTCCTCGATCGTGGTCAGCCCCGACAGCGCCTTGCGGATGCCGTCCTCGTACATGGTCTGCATGCCGGACTCGCGCGCGAGCTGCTCGAGCTCGCCCATGCCCGCATGGCGCATCACGGCGCGGCGCAGCGCGTCGTCCATCACCAGGAACTCGACGATGGTGGTGCGCCCCAGGTAGCCGGTGGGCGCGATCGCGGACGCCCGCGGGTGGTAGAGGAAGATTTCGCCTTCGGGCTGGAAGCGCCTCAGGTCGAACTTCTCGATCTCTTCCGGCGTGGCGGGCTGCCGCACGGCGTGGGTGGGCTCGAGCCGGCGCACCAGGCGCTGGGCGAGGATGCCGTTGACGGTCGACGTGAGCAGGTAGTCCTCGACCCCCATGTCGAGCATGCGGGTGATGCCGCCGGCGGCGTTGTTGGTGTGCAGCGTGCTGAGCACCAGGTGCCCCGTGAGCGCGGACTGGATCGCGATGCGCGCGGTCTCGAGGTCGCGCATCTCGCCGATCATGATGATGTCGGGGTCCTGGCGCACGATCGAGCGCAGGGCGTTCGCGAAGTCCAGTCCGATCTGCGGCTTGGCCTGGATCTGGTTGATGCCCTCGATCTGGTACTCGACCGGGTCCTCGACGGTGATGATCTTGACGCTGGGCGTGTTGAGCTTCGACAGCGCCGTGTACAGCGTGGTGGTCTTGCCGGAGCCGGTCGGCCCGGTGACCAGCAGGATCCCGTGGGGCTGCTGCAGCACCTGCTGGAAGCGCGGCAGGAACTCGTCGGTGAAGCCGAGGCGCTTGAAGTCGAACACCACCGTCTCGCGGTCGAGCAGGCGCATCACCACGCTCTCGCCGTGCGCGGTGGGCACGGTCGACACGCGCAGGTCGAGCTCCTTGCCCTGCACCCGCAGCATGATGCGGCCGTCCTGCGGCAGGCGGCGCTCGGCGATGTTGAGCTTGGCCATGATCTTGATGCGGCTGATCACGGCGGCGGTGAGGTTGGTCGGCGGGCTTTCGCCCTCCTCGAGCACGCCGTCGATGCGGTAGCGCACCTTGAGCCGGTTCTCGAAGGGCTCGATGTGGATGTCGGACGCGCGCAGCTCGACCGCGCGCTGGATGATGAGGTTCACCAGCCGGATCACCGGCGCCTCGCTGGCGAGGTCGCGCAGGTGCTCGACGTCGTCCATGTCCCCGCCTTCGCCCTCGGCGGTCTCGACGATGGCGCCCATCGCGCTGCGCCCCTGGCCGTACCAGCGCTCGACCAGGTCGGCGATCTCGGAGCGAAGCGCGACGCTGGGCCGCACGTCCTTGCCGGTCGCCAGGCGCACGGCGCCGAGCGCATAGGCGTCCTGCGGATCGGCGACCAGCACGTCGACGCGGGCCTCGTCCTCGGCCACCGGCACGACGTGGAACTGGGTCATGAAGCGCGCCGTCAGCGGCGTGCCTTCCGGCGGCATCTCCGGCATGTCCTTGCCGCTGGCCAGCGGGAGGCCGAGGACCTCCGCGCAGGTTTCGGCGTGGTCGCGCTCGGAGACCAGGCCCAGGCGGCCGAGCAGGGACAGCAGGCTGCCGCCGGTTTCCTCCTGGAGCCGGCGCGCGCGGCCGACGTCGGCCTCCTTCAGGCGGCCCTTCTCCAGCAGCGCGGCGACGATGCGTTCGTCGGCGGTTTCGGCGGTCGTGGCGGTGTCGCTGTTCACTGGGCGGCGGCAATGGCGGCGGCGGAGGCCGACTTTAGCAGACCGTCCGCGGCGCCCCGGCGCGACGACCGTCCGTCGGCGCCGGCATCGACCGGGCGTTCAGCCGACCGCCACGCGGGCGTTGCGGAACATCCGCAGCCAGGGCGACGCGTCCGGCCAGGACGGCGGCGCCCAGCTGAAGTTGGCGGTGGCCAGGGTGCGCTCGGGATGCGGCATGAGCAGGGTGACCCGGCCGTCGTCGCTGGTGAGCCCCGCGACCGCGTCGTCGGAGCCGTTCGGATTGGCGGGGTAGTCCACGGCGGGGCTGCCGTCGCCGGCGACGTAGCGCAGCGCGACGCGCGCCCCCGAGCGATCCGCCTCGCGTCCGAACTCCGCGCGGCCCTCGCCGTGCGACACCACCACGGGAATGCGCGACCCGGCCATGCCCGCAAGGAACAGCGACGGCGATTCGACCACCTCGAGCATGCCCAGGCGGGCCTCGAACTGTTCACTCAGGTTGCGCTGGAAGCGCGGCCAGTGCGCGGCGCCCGGGATGATCTCCTTCAGCTGGGACAGCATCTGGCAGCCGTTGCACACGCCAAGCGCGAAGCTGTCGCCGCGCGCGAAGAAGCGTTCGAACATGGCGCGCAGCGGATCCCGTTCGAGGATCGACGTCGCCCAGCCGCGCCCGGCGCCGAGCACATCGCCGTAGCTGAAGCCGCCGCAGGCGGCGAAGCCCGCGTAGCCGTCCAGGGACGCGCGGCCGGCGACCAGGTCGCTCATGTGCACGTCCACGGCCTCGAAGCCGGCGAGCGTGAACGCGGCCGCCATCTCGACCTGCCCGTTGACGCCCTGCTCGCGCAGGATCGCGACGCGCGGCGCGGCGCCGCGGGCGACGTAGGGCGCGGCCACGTCTTCGGAAGGATCGAAGGCCAGCACCGGCTGCAGCCCGGGGGCGTCGAAGCGCGTCGAGGCCGCGCGCTCGGCGTCGGCGCATTCGGGGTTGTCGCGCTGGCGCTGCATGGCGTGGGTCACCGACCACCAGGCGCCGAACAGGTCTTCCCAGGCCCACTCAGCCATGACCTCGCCGTCGGCGAGCACGCGCACCGACGACGCGGTGGTGGGCCGCGCGATGCGCTGGGCGCACTCGACGAGCCCGTGGCGGGCGACCAGGTCGGCGAACTCGACGCGATCCTCGGCGGCGATCTGCACCACCGCGCCCAGCTCTTCGTTGAACAGGGTGCGGAACACGTTCTCGGTGCGGTCGTCGCCCCAGGTGTCGAGGTCGATGTCCAGGCCCACGCGGGAACAGAAGGCCATTTCGCACAGGGTGGCGAAGACCCCGCCGTCGGAACGGTCGTGGTAGGCCAGCAGCAGCCCGGCCTCGCGGGCGTCGCGGACGAGTTCGAAGAAGGCGCGCAGGCGCTCGGGATCGTCGAGGTCGGGGCAGGCGCCGCCGAAGGCGTCGTGGCACTGCGACAGGATCGAGCCGCCCAGGCGCTGCTTGCCGGCGCCGAGGCCGATCAGCCAGAGCTCGGTGGCGCCGCTGCGCGCCAGCAGCGGCGTGAGCTGGCGGCGGACGTCGGCGACCGGCGCGAACGCGCTGACCACCAGCGAGACCGGCGACACGGATTTCTCCGTCTTCCCGCCGTCCTGCCACTGCGCCTGCATCGACAGCGAATCCTTGCCCACCGGGATCGACAGCTCGATCTCGGGGCACAGTTCCATGCCGACGGCGTGCACGGCGTCGTACAGCCGCGCGTCCTCGCCCGGGTGGCCGGCGGCCGCCATCCAGTTGGCCGAGAGCTTGGTGCGCGCAAGCGATTCGACCGGCGCCGCGCACAGGTTGGTGATCGCCTCGCCCACCGCCATGCGCGCGCTCGCGGCGGGATCGATGAGCGCGAGCGGCGTGCGCTCGCCGATCGCCATCGCCTCGCCCGAATGGCCGTGGAAGCCGGCCAGGGTGATCGCGCAATCGGCGACCGGCAGCTGCCAGGGGCCGACGAGCTGGTCGCGCGCGGTCAGGCCGCCGACGCTGCGGTCGCCGATCGTCACCAGGAACTGCTTCGAGGCGACCGTGGGGTGCGACAGCACGCGCAGGCCGGCGGCGTGCAGGGCGTCGCGCGGCCGGCCGGCGGCGGCGAGCGCAACGACGTCGAGCTGGGGCCAGCGCGCCTGCGGCTCGCGCGTGGTCTCGCGGTGCATCTTCGGCGGCTTGCCGAAGATCAGGTCCATGGGGAGGTCGATCGCGGGCGCGGGCGCGCCTGCCTCGGCACCGTCGTCCGGGGACAGCAGGCCGTAGCCCACCACCAGCCGCTCTTCGGCGGTCGCGTGGCCCACCACGGCGAAGGGGCAGCGCTCGCGCTCGCAGATCGCGGCGAACTCCTGCAGCCGGTCCACGGCGATGCCGAGCACGTAGCGCTCCTGCGACTCGTTGCACCACAGCTGCATCGGCGACAGCGAGGGATCGTCGCTGGGCACGCGTCCGAGGTCGATGACGCCACCGACGCCGGAGTCGTGCAGCAGCTCGGGGATGGCGTTGGAAAGGCCGCCGGCGCCGACGTCGTGGCACCACTTGATCGGATTGCCGTCCTCGCCGCGGGCCGCGCAGCGGTCGATGACCTCCTGGCAGCGGCGCTCCATCTCGGGGTTGTCGCGCTGCACGCTGGCGAAGTCGAGCGCCTCGGCGCTCTCGCCCGAGGCCACCGAGCTGGCGGCGCCGCCGCCGAGCCCGATCAGCATCGACGGCCCGCCGAGGACGACGACCGCGTCGCCGGGCGCCAGCCGCCGCTTGGCGACCTGGTCGCGGTCGATCGCGCCCAGTCCGCCGGCAAGCATGATCGGCTTGTCGTACGCACGCACCAGTCCGTCCGGCTGGGCCAGCTCGAAGCTGCGGAAATAGCCGGCCAGGTTGGGACGGCCGAACTCGTTGTTGAACGCCGCCGCGCCCAGCGGGCCGTCGGTCATGATCTCCAGCGCCGGGGCCATGCGCGGGTTCAGCGCGCGGGGCTGCTCCCAGGGCTGCGGCAGCCCGGGGATGCGCAGGTGCGAGACGCTGAAGCCGACCAGGCCGGCCTTGGGCCTGCCGCCGCGACCGGTGGCGCCCTCGTCGCGGATCTCGCCGCCGGCGCCGGTGGCCGCGCCGGCGAAGGGCGAGATCGCCGTCGGGTGGTTGTGGGTCTCGACCTTGATGCAGAACGCGCTGTCGCGCTCCGGCTCGGCGCGGTACGTGGCGGTGACCGGGTCGGGCCGGAAGCGGCGCGCCGGATAGCCCTCGACCACCGCGGCGTTGTCGCTGTATGCCGACAAGGTGTGCGCGGGCGCCTGCGCATGGGTGTGGCGGATCATCCGGAACAGGGTCTGCTGGCCGCCGTTGATCCGCATGTCCTCGCCGTCGATGGTCCAGGAGGCGTTGAAGATCTTGTGCCGGCAGTGCTCGGAGTTGGCCTGCGCGAACATCATCAGTTCGACGTCGTGCGGGTCGCGGCCGAGCGCGGCGTAGCGCGAGCGCAGGTATTCGATCTCGTCGTCCGCCAGGGCCAGCCCCAGGCGCTCGTTGGCCTCCTCGAGCCCGGCCAGCGGGACCACCTCGACCTCGCCGCGCGCGGGCACGTCGAACAGCGCCGCCGCGTCCTCGTGCGAAGCGAGCAGCGACTGCGTCCTCGGGTCGTGCAGGATCCGCTGCGCGGCGATGGCGCCGGGACCGGAAGCGGGCCACCCGGCGACGTCGATCCGCATCCCGCGCTCGACGCGCCGTACCGGCAGGCCGGCGCCGCGGAGCAGTTCGCCGGCCTTGCTGGCCCAGGGCGAGAGCGTGCCCAGGCGCGGGGCCACGAAGCGGCTCGTGGCCGCGGCGTCCGCCGGCGCCACGGCGTCCGATGCCTGGAGGATGCGCTGCAGGATCCCGCGGTCGGGCGCGGCGCCGGGCTCGACCTCGAGCCAGTAGACGTGCCAGGCGCCGGTGATGCGGATGGCCGGGTCGATGGCTTGCAGGCGGGCCTGGAGGCGTTGGCGCCGGAACGGCGACAGGGCGGGCAGGCCCTCGAGGACGATCATGTCCGGTTTCGACCGTGGAACGGGCCCGCCATTGTAGCGAAGCCGGGGAGCCGACGCGGGCTCAGCGGCTGCCGGCGGTGCCCGGGGCCGGCGCGGCTTCCGGGTCCGCGGCGGCGGGCCCGGCGGCCTCCGCCGCCAGCCGGTCGAGCGCGGCACGCAGGTCCGCCGGCGGCATGTAGCCCGGCATCTGCGTTCCGTCGGCGGTGACGATCATCGGCGTGCCGGCCAGCCCCACGCGGCGGCCGATGTCGTAGTGGCGGGCAACCGGGCTTGTGCAGGTGGAGGACGGCACGCTGCGGCCCTGCTTCGCGGCGGTCAACGCCTGGCGACGGTCCTTCGCGCACCAGACGGAAACCATCTTGGCGAAGTCCTCGCTGGCGGGGCCCATGCGCGGGAACGCGAGGTACTCGATCGCGATGCCGAGGCGGTTGTATTCGTCGATGTCGGCGTGGAGCTTGCGGCAGTAGCCACACTCCACGTCGGTGAAGACGCTGACGGTGTAGTCGGGGTCCGCGGGCGCGAACACGATGCGCTCCGAGGCCGGGATGGTGGCGAGCAGCCGCCTGCGCACGTCGGCCATCCCCGCCTGGCTGAGGTCCTTCTTCGCGACCACGTCGAACAGCGCGCCCTGCAGCAGGTAGCGCCCGTCATCGCTGATGTAGACCATCTGCCCGCCGACCACGGCTTCGCGGAAGCCCGGCAGCGGCGCGGCGCCGACGTGGTCGACCTCGATCCGGGGGGCGATCGACTGCAGGGCCTGGATGGCGTCACGGACCCGCGCCTCGTCGGCCTGGGCGGAAAGCGAGAAAACCGCCAGCAGGCCGGCGACAGCGAACACGTTTTTCATGGAGGTATCCGAAAGGGTGGCAGCAGGACAGGGCTGGGACAGCGGATG
>JAAZHF010000181.1 GCA_012510865.1 Gammaproteobacteria bacterium | reverse complement strand
GTATATAGAGGTGGCCGGGGTCGGCGGCCGCGCCGGGGCAAGGGGTGACGCACCGGGGCAATAGCTGACCGAACGCGGAATGCAGCACGCTTTGGAGTGCCGCTTGTTGCCAACTGGTAAAAACTCCGTTATTTAATGCAACGGGGCACGAAGCGCACGTAAGCGCCCGTGACATGGGGAGAAAAGCGTGGGGCTCATCACAAAAAGCCAGGCACCGCTGGTCGGGGTCGATATCAGCTCGACGGCGGTCAAGCTCTTGCAGCTGTCGCGGACGGGTGACCGCTACCGGGTCGAGCACTACGCCGTCGAGCCATTGCCGCCGAACGCCGTGGTCGAGAAGAACATCGTCGAGGTCGAGGCCGTCGGCGAGGCGATCCGCCGCGCGATGTCGCGTTCGGGCAGCAGGGCGAAGCACGCCGCCGCCGCGGTCGCCGGCTCGGCGGTGATCATCAAGCTGATCCCGATGCCCGCCGAGCTCGACGAAGAGGAAATGGAGTCGCAGGTCGAGCTCGAGGCGGTGAACTACATCCCGTACCCGATCGAGGAAGTGAACCTCGACTTCGAGGTCATGGGCCCGATGCCCGGCAATCCGGAGATGGTCCAGGTGATGCTGGCCGCCTCGCGCTCCGAGAGCGTGGAGATGCGTGCCTCCGCGCTGGAGCTCGGCGGCTTGGCGGCCAGGGTGATGGACGTCGAGGCCTTCGCGATCGAGAACGCCTTCGCGCTGCTGGCCGACACCCTCAACGTGCCGCCGGACGGCATCGTCGCCCTGGTCGACATCGGCGCGACGATGACCACCCTCAGCATCCTCCGCGGCGGCCGCAGCCTGTACACCCGCGAGCAGGTCTTCGGCGGCAAGCAGCTCACCGACGAAGTGATGCGCCGCTACGGCCTCTCCTACGAGGAGGCGGGCCTGGCCAAGCGACAGGGCGGGCTGCCGGAAAGCTACGAGATCGAAGTGCTTGCGCCCTTCAAGGAGGCGCTGGTCCAGCAGATCAGCCGCCTGCTGCAGTTCTTCTACGCCGGCAGCGAGTTCAACCGCGTCGACCAGGTCGTGCTGGCGGGGGGCTGCGCCTCCATCCCCGGCATCTCCGAGATGGTCGAAGAGCAGCTGGGCGTGCAGACCGTCGTGGCCAATCCGCTGGCGCAGATGACGCTCGGCCCGCGGGTCCAGGCCCACGCGCTCGCGCAGGACGCGCCGGCCATGATGATCGCCTGCGGGCTGGCCCTGAGGAGCTTCGACTGATGGCACGCATCAACCTCCTCCCGTGGCGCGCGGAGCGCCGCAAGCAGCGGCAGCAGGAGTTCTACCTGATGCTCGGCCTGGCCGCGCTCGCCGGCCTGGTGCTCTGGTTCCTGGTCAACGGCTACTACAACGCCCAGATCGACGGCCAGAACCGCCGCAACGCCTACCTCAAGGACCAGATCAGCCAGGTCGAGGCGCGGATCACCGAGATCGACGAGCTCGATCGCCAGAAGGCCCGCCTGCTGGCGCGCAAGGACGTGATCGAGCAGCTGCAGGCGAACCGTTCGCAGATGGTGCATCTGTTCGACTCGCTGGTGCGCACCATCCCCGACGGCGTGGTGCTGACCTCGATCAAGCAGGTCGGCGAGCAGCTGACCCTGGAAGGCCGCTCGCAGTCCAACGCCCGTGTGAGCACGTACATGCGCAACCTCGAAGGATCGGGCTGGATGACCAAGCCCGACCTCTCGATCATCGAGGCCCGCGACGGCGTGCCCGGGCTGCCCTATGCCTTCACCCTGGGCGTGCAGCTCGCCAATCCGAACGCGCCGACCGACCTCGACGGCGACGGCATCCCCGACCCGGTGCCGCCGGTCGACGCCGGTCCCCCGGCCGTCGACGCCGGCCAGGCCGACGCCGCGCCTGCAGCTGCCGCCGACGCGCCGGAGGGCGTCCCGGCCGGCGACGAGCCCGCCGTCGAACCGGCCCCGGCCGTGGAAGGCGCGCCGGCCATCGAAGAGCGGCCCGCCGCTGAAGAAGGAGCCGCGTCGTGAGCAAGCGCAAGGTGTCGCTCAAGGATCTGGACTTCAACAACATCGGCTCCTGGCCGCGCGAGTACAAGATCGGGTTCTGCATCCTCACGGGGCTGCTGATCTTCGTCGCCCTGTGGTGGTTCGCCACCCGCGACAAGGGCGACCAGCTCAAGTCGCTGGAGCGCACGGAGACCGAGCTGCGCGCGGAGTTCGAGACCAAGCAGGGGCGCGCGGCCAACCTCGAGCCGCTCAAGCTCCAGCTGGCCCAGATGGAGCAGCAGCTGCAGCAGATGCTCCGCCAGCTGCCCAGCCGCACCGAGATGCCCGACCTCATCGTCGACATCTCGCAGACCGCGCTCGCGACCGGCATCCAGAACGACCTGTTCCAGCCGGGCCCCGAGACGCCGAAGGAGTTCTACGCCGAGAAGCCGATCGCGCTGCGCATGGTGGGCACCTACCACCAGTTCGGCGCCTTCGTCAGCGGCGTGGCCTCGCTGCCGCGGGTGGTGATCATGACGATGCACGACATCCAGCTGCGTCCGCGCGGCGGCGACAAGGATCCGCGCGCCGGCATCCGGCCGAACTCCGCGCTGGAGCTGGTCGGCACGGTCAAGACGTACCGCTATCTGGACGAGGAGGAGGCGGCCGCCCAGGCGGCGGTCGTCGAAGCAGGGGGGAGCCGCTGACATGCGCATGACATCCAAGGCCGCACGCGGGCTGGCCTGCGCCGCGCTCGCGCTGGCCCTGGCCGGTTGCGGCCGCGGCATCACCAGCGAACCCGGCGGGGCGCCGAACCTCGAGGAGTGGGTCGCCAACGTCCGCGCCCGCCCGGCCCCGCCGCTCGAGCCGCTGCCGGTGATGCAGCAGTTCGAGACCTTCGAATACGCCGCGCAGAACATGCGCGACCCGTTCAGCGCGGCCTTCACCAACGAAAGCGGCGGCGGCAGCGGTCCGCGACCGGATTCGAACCGGCGCAAGCAGACGCTGGAGCAGTTCCCGCTCGACACGCTCGACATGGTGGGATCGCTCGGATCGGGCAGCAGCCTGACGGCCCTGGTGATGGCGCCGGACAAGGTCACCTACCGGGTCGGCCCGGGCGTGTACATGGGCCAGAACGACGGCCGCGTCACCAGCGTCACCGAAGACCGCATCGAACTCGTCGAACTCGTGCCCGACGGCGCGGGTGGCTGGCTGGAAAGGCCGGCGTCGATTGCGCTCGAAGACAATTGATTAGGGGAAGCCAGATGACCTTCACCAACGCGCAACGCCGTTCGTCGACCCAGCGGGCCCTGCCCATCCGGGCAGGCGCCTGCGGTCTCCTCGTCGGCCTCGTCGCCGCATTCGGGTCGGTCAGCGCCGCGCCGGGGCCCGGCGCGCACGCGGCCGCCCTTGCCCAGTCCTCCGTGGTGGCGGTCGATCCGGCCAGGCAGGTGCCGGCCGAGGTCGCCGTCGCCGGGATCGACTTCAAGCGCGGCGAGGGCGGCGCCGGCAAGCTCGTGCTCCGCTTCGACGGCGAGGGCGCCGCGCCCGACCTGCGCACAGAGGGCGGTACGGTGATCGTCAACGTCGGCAACGCCGCGCTGCCGGCGGCGCTGCAGCGCCCGCTCAACGTCACCGACTTCGCCACCCCGGTGCAGCGGATCGACGCCAACCAGGGCGCCAGGGGCACCCAGATCGTGCTCAGCACGCAGGGTGCCTTCGAGCCGGTGGCCTACCAGACCGGCCGCGACTACATCGTCGAGATCGTGCCGCGCGCCGAAGCGCCCGGTCGCGCGGTCGGCGCGACGGCGGCGAACACCGTCGGCGCCACCGCCCAGGCCGCGGCGGCCGACACCCGTGCCTACCGCGGGCGCCCGGTGACGTTCAACTTCCAGGACGTGCCGGTGCGCACGGTGCTGCAGCTGATCGCCGAGCTCTCGGACCTCAACATCGTCGCCAGCGACAGCGTCACCGGCAACGTCACCCTGCGGCTGATCAACGTGCCGTGGGACCAGGCCCTGGACATCGTCCTGCAGGCCAAGTCGCTGGACAAGCGCCGCAGCGGCAACGTGATCTGGGTGGCCCCGCAGGCGGAGATCGCGAAGTTCGAGCAGGACATCGCGGACGCGCGCCTCGCGCTCGAGGAGAGCGCGGAGATGGTGACCGAGTACATCCCGATCTCCTACGGCAGCGCCGAGGACATCGCCAAGCTCCTCACCGAGGAGAGCAAGAGCAGCCAGGGCAACCAGGGCGGCATGGGCCAGGGCCAGGAGAGCCGCGGCTTCCTTTCGCGCCGGGGCAGCCTGAGCCACGACCGCCGCACCAACACGCTGCTGGTGATCGACATCCCGCAGCGCGTGGAAGAGATCAAGCGCCTGGTGACCACCCTGGACAAGCCGGTCGACCAGGTCGTGATCGAAGCCCGGATCGTGATCGCCAACGAATCCTTCGCGCGCGACCTCGGCGCCCGCTTCGGCGTCAGCGCCACCAAGGACCGCCTGACCACCACGGGTTCGATCGAGGGCAACCGCTCCACCGGTCCCTGGACCCCGGGCCGCCTCAACAGCGACTTCGGCCTCGGCGGCGCCCTGAACCCGGGTTCGATCGCCTTCACGATCCTGGGCAACACCATCGACTGGGACCTCGAACTGCAGGCGCTGCAGCGCGAGAACCGCGGCGAGGTGGTGTCCAACCCGCGCGTGGTGACCAGCAACCAGCAGCCGGCCATCATCAGCCAGGGCCGCGAGGTCGGCTACCTCACGGTCACCGGTGGCCAGAACGCCAACGTGCCGACGGTGCAGTTCAAGGAGGCCCTGCTGCGGCTCGAGGTCACCCCGACCATCACCGCCGACGGCCGCGTGTTCCTGAACCTCAAGGTCCAGAAGGACGAGGTGCTCGACTACACCGAGATCCTCGGCTTCGGCGCGGTGCCGAACCTGGCCAAGCGCGAGGTCACCACCGCGGTCCTGATCGAGGACGGCCAGACGGTGGTCGTGGGCGGCGTGTACGAATTCAGCGACCGCGACTCGCTGTCGAAGGTGCCGTTCCTGGGCGACCTCCCGGTGCTCGGCAACCTGTTCAAGACCAAGGGCCGCACCAAGGAGAAGGCCGAGCTCCTGGTCTTCGTCACCCCGCGCGTCCTGCGGGTGGCCCAGCGCAGCTACTAGCACCGCGCCGGGAGCCGACGCGCAGCGGGGCCTTCGGGCCCCGTTGCCGTTTCCGGGCCGGGCGGGTTGAACGATCGGACCCGGATCGGGTCAAACTGGGCCCGGCGCGGTCCGCGCCGCAGCCCGGTTCACCATGGACACCACCAGCGACGCCGCCCGCCTGCACCGCCTGTTCTCCGCCCTCCGCGAAGCGCTGTCGGCGGAGATCATCGGCCAGTCGGCCCTGGTCGACCGCCTGCTTGTCGCGCTGCTCGCCGACGGCCACCTGCTGGTGGAGGGCGCGCCGGGGCTCGCCAAGACCAGCGCCATCCGGGCACTGGCGGCCCGCGTCGAGGCCGACTTCGCCCGCCTGCAGTTCACCCCCGACCTGCTGCCGGCCGACCTGACCGGCACCGAGGTCTGGCGGCCGCAGGACGGTCGCTTCGAGTTCCAGCCCGGCCCCGTCTTCCACTCCCTGCTGCTGGCCGACGAGGTCAACCGCGCGCCTGCCAAGGTGCAGTCCGCGCTGCTGGAGGCGATGGGCGAACGGCAGGTCACGGTCGGTCGCACGACGTATCCGCTGCCGCCGCTGTTCCTGGTGATGGCGACCCAGAACCCGATCGAGCAGGAAGGAACCTTCCCGCTGCCGGAGGCGCAGCTCGACCGCTTCCTGATGCACGTGCGCATCGGCTATCCCGAGGCCGCGGCAGAAGCGGCCATCCTGCGCCTGGCGCGGGAGCGCGCGATCGCCATGCTCGAGGCGCCCTCCGTGCCGGCCGAACGCATCTCCGAGGCGGACGTGATGGCGGCGCGCGCGGCGGTGCTGGCGCTGCACATGGCGCCCGCGGTCGAGCGCTACCTGGTCGAACTCGTGCTGGCGTCGCGCGACGCCGCGCGCTACGACCCCGAGCTCGCGCGCCGCATCGCCTGGGGCGCGAGCCCGCGCGGATCGATCGCCCTCGAGCGCTGCGCGCGCGCGCATGCCTGGCTCGCCGGGCGCGACTTCGTCACCCCTGACGACGTCCGCGCGATGGCGCCCGACGTCCTCCGGCACCGCGTGCTGCCGAGCTACGAGGCGACGGCCTCCGGCTGGGACGGCGAGCGCCTGGTGCAGGCCCTGCTGGCCCGGGTGCCGCTGCCGTGAGCGGGGGGCCCGCTACCGGCGTCACGGGCGCGCGGGCCAGCGGCGCGGAAGGGACGCGCGCGGCGCCGGGAGTCGATGCGTCCGGGGGCATCGCACCGTCGCTGGACGAACTCAACGCGCTGATGAGCCTGGCCATTGCGCGCGGGCGGGTCCGGCACGGGACCTCCGGCCTGCGCGCGCAGGCGACCTCCGCGCTGCGGGGGCGGGGCATGGAGTACGCCGAGTCGCGGGCCTATGCGATCGGCGACGACGCGCGGCACATCGACTGGCGCCTGACCGCGCGCAGCGGCAAGCCGCACACCAAGCTCTACCAGGCCGAGCGCGAGCGGCTCAGCCTGCTCCTCGTGGATACCGCGCCGGCGCTCTACTTCGGGACCCGGGTCCGGTTCAAGTCGGTGCAGGCCGCCCGTGCCGGCGCGATCGCCGCCTGGCGCGCGGTGGCCGACGGCGACCGGGTCGCCGCCCTGCGCGGCAGCGAGCAGGAGCCTCCGGTACCGGCGGCCGGCGGCGTGCGCGGCGCGCTGCGCGTGCTCGACGCGCTGGTCCGCTGGTACGAGCGTCCGCCCGGGGACGACGCCGGGCTCGCGGTCGGGCTCGGCCATGCCGCCCGCCTGCTGCGGTCCGGCTCGCGGCTGCTCGTCCTGGCCGACCCCGCCAGCGCGGCCGCCGTACCCGCGGAGCGCTGGGCCGCGGTGGCCGCGCGCCACCAGGTGGTCGCCGTGCTGCTCACCGACCCCCTGGAGATGTCGCCGCCCCGGGCGGCCCTGTCCTTCGCCTCGGGCGGACCGGGGCGCGGCGGCAGGCTCGAGCTCGACCTTGGCGACGCTGCCCAGCGCCGCCGCTGGGACGGAGCCTTCGCCGATGCCGTGGCGTTCACGGTCGCGACGCTCGCCGCCCGCGGGGTGCGGGCCGTCGCGCTGTCGACGGATGCATCCAGCGACGCCTGGCTGGCGGCGGCGGAGGGGCCGCACTGATGGACCAGGCGCTGGTCCTGCGCGACATCCATCCTTCGGCGGCGCCGCCGTGGTGGCCGCCCGCGCCCGGCTGGTGGGCGCTGGCGGCGCTGCTCGCGTTCGCCCTGCTGGCACTGCTGGCCTGGCGGCTCCGGCGCGCGCGCCGGCGGCGTCGCATCCTCGCGCTGTTCGATGGCGAAGTGGATGCCGCAGCCAGCGCCGCCGAAGCCGTGGCGGCGATCTCCGCGCTGCTGCGCAGGGCCGGGCGCATGCGCGATCCGGCGGCCGACCGCCTCGAGGGCGAGGCCTGGCTCGCGTTCCTCGACGACGGGCGCGAGCGGCCCAGGTTCGATGCGCGGCGCGGCGCCCTGCTGCTGGAGGGCGCCTGGCGGCGCGAGGTCGATCCCGCCGCAGTGGCCGACCTGCGCGCGGCTGCCCGCGATCGCTACCTCGAGTGGATGGAGGGTCGGCGGTGAGCGCGCTGGCCGCCGGCTGGCCGGCATTCGCGGGCTTCGCCTGGCCCTGGATGCTGCTGGCGCTGCCGCTGCCCTGGCTCGTGCGCGCGCTGCTGCCGCCCGCGCGCGGGGCGGGTCCGGCGCTGCGGGTCCCGTGGGCAGGGCTGCTGGCGGGGATCGCCGGTCCCCCGGGCGCGCGGCGCGCGCGAAGCCGCCTGCCGGTACTGGCCGGGCTGGGGTGGGCGCTGCTCTGCCTGGCCGCGGCGCGCCCCGTGGCCTGGGGCGAAGCCGTCCACCCGCCGCGCGACGCGCGCGAGCTGATGCTCGCGGTGGACCTCTCGGCGAGCATGGGCGAACGCGACATGCTCATCGGCGGCCAGGTGGTGGACCGCCTGGCCGCGGCAAAGGCCGTGATCGGCGACTTCCTGGAGCGACGGGCCGGCGACCGCGTCGGCCTGCTGGTGTTCGGCCGCGGTGCCTACGTGCTCGCGCCGGCGACCGCGGACCTGGCCACGGTGCGCAGCCAGCTGATGGCGACGCAGGTCGCGCTGGCGGGCCGCGAGACGGCGATCGGCGACGCCATCGGCCTGGGCGTGAAGCGGCTGCTGGCGCAGCGCGGAGGCGAGCGCGTGCTGGTGCTGCTCACCGACGGCGTGAACACCGCCGGCGTGCTCGATCCGCTGAAGGCCGCCGGGATCGCGCGCGACGAGGGCGTCCGGATCCACACCATCGCCTTCGGCGGCTAGGGCGAACAGCTGTCGGTCTTCGGCTTCCGGCTGCCTTCCGGCGGAAGCGAGATCGACGAGGAGACCCTGGCCCGCATCGCCGCCATGACCGGCGGCCGCGCGTTCCGCGCGCGCGACGCCGCGGGCCTGGCCGGCATCTACGCCGAGATCGACCGCATCGAGCCGGTCGAGTCCGAAGGCGAAGCGGTGCGGCCCCGGCTCGAGCGCTACCACTGGCCGCTGGCTATGGCCCTGGCCGCTTGGCTGCTCGCGGTCGCAGCGGCCTGGTGGAGGGAGGCGCGATGAATCCCCAGCTCGCCGACCTGCAGTTCATCCGTCCGGCCTGGCTCGGGGCGCTCCTGCTGCTGCCCGTGCTTGCCTGGGCCTGGCGGCGCCGCCAGCGGCGGCGCAGCGCCTGGCGCGAATCGGTGGATGCCCACCTGCTGCCGCACCTGCTCGATGCGCGGGCCGGGCGCGGGGGCGCGGGGGGCAACGCCCTGGCATCGCTGTGCGGCCTGGCCCTGGCGATCGTGGCCGCGGCGGGGCCGAGCTGGAGGGCGGTGCCGCAGCCGATGCAGGCCGGCGGAGATGCGCTGGCCATCGTGCTCGACCTCTCCAGCGCAAGCCTGGCCAACGACCTGCAGCCGTCGCGGCTGGTCCAGGCGCGGGCGAAGATCGCCGGGCTGCTGCGCGCCCACGCCGGACCCGTCGCCCTGGTCGCCTATGCCGACGATGCGTTCGTGGTCTCCCCGGTCACGCCCGATCCGGCGAACGTGGCGGTGTTCCTGGATGCGCTTGCCCCCGACGTGATGCCGGTCGACGGGAGCAATGCCGCGCGGGGCATCGAACTCGCGGGCGAGCTGCTCGGGCAGGCCGGGCATCCGCGGGGCACGATCCTCCTGCTGGCGCCGGACGCCGGGACGGCGGCCGTGCGCGCGGCGGCGCGCGCCGCCGTCGCCGGGCACCGCGTCGACGTGCTGGGCATGGGCACGCCCGCCGGCGGCGCGTACCGCGGCCGCGACGGTGCGATCGACCGCAGCGCGCTCGACCCCGCCCCGCTGCGCGCCGTGGCCGCGGCCGGAGGCGGCAGCCTCCATCCCTGGAGCGCATCGCCGGAGACGGTCCTGGCCCCCGCCGCGGGTGGGGCGGGCGGCGGCGGGACCGATGGCGGCCTGGTGCCGGAGGACGGCGGCTACTGGCTGCTGCCGCTGGCGATGCTGCTGCTCCTGGCGGGCTTCCGTCGGGGCACGGTGCTGGCCTCGGTCGCGCTGTGCCTGCTCCTGCCGTTGCAGCCCGCCTTCGCCGGTGGCGCGCAGCCACCGTCGGGCGACCTCTGGCGGCGCGCGGACCAGGCCGCGCACCAGCGCAGCGTCGCGGCCGAGGCCGCCTACCGCCGCGGCGATTTCAAGGCCGCGGCCGAAGGATTCTCGGGCCTGCCGGGCGCCGACGCCGCCTACAACCGCGGCAACGCGCTGGCCCGCGCCGGCAGCTACGCGGAGGCCATCGCGGCCTACGACGAAGCGCTCGCGCTCGACCCCGGGATGGAGGATGCACGGGCCAACCGCGCGGCGGTGGAGGCGGCGATGCGTCGCCAGCCGCCCGAGGGCGGTGCGGGGGGCGCCGGATCCGGCGACGAGGGTGCGGCCGGCACCGCCGGCGAACCGGCCGGCGGCGACGGTGCCACGGACCGCCTCGACCCGGCGGACGCAGGCGATGGCGCCGCCCCCGAAGCGCAGTCCGACGCGGCGCCGCCCGCGGCGGAGCAGGCCGCGGCGGAGCAGCCCGCGCCAGGGCCTCCGCCTCCGTCGGCCGATGCGCCGGACGCGGACGCACGGGCGCGCGAGCAGGCGCTGGAGGATGCCCAGCGCGACGCCATCGAGCGCGCGCTGGAAGACGGGGCCGCCGAGGAGGGCGCGGAACCCGGCCCCGCGGACCGCAGCAGGTCCACCGCCGAGGCGGAGCGCGAGCAGGCCAACGCCGCCTGGCTGCGCCAGGTGCCCGACGACCCGGGCGCGCTGCTGCGTGCGCGCTTCCGCAACGAACACCTGCGCCGCCGCGCGGGGGAGCGCTGACCATGGATTCCCGCATCGTGCGCGCACTCGCGGCCGCCTGGCCCGCTGGCTCGAGGGTCGCCCTGCTGGTCGCCGCCCTGGTCGCCCTGCCGGTCGCGTCCGCCGCCGCGGAGGTGCGGGCCTGGCTCGACCGCGATCGCATCGAGCTTGGCGAGACGGTGACGCTGAACATCGAGTCCGATGGCGTCGGCCGTCCCGACTATGCGCCGCTGGAAGACGACTTCCGCATCGAGCAGCGCAGCAGCCGCCAGTCCTACGAGCGCCATGGCGGCCGGTCCGTGACGCGGATGCTGTATGCGGTGGCCCTGCAGCCGCAGCGCCAGGGCGTGCTGACGATCCCCCCGCTGCGCGTGGGCGCCGAACGCACCGCGCCGATCATGCTCCGGGTGGAGGCGCCGGACCCGGCGCGGACGCAGGCGCGCGGCCCGGTGTGGATCGAGGCGGAGGTCGACGCCGAGGCACCCTACGTGCAGCAGGCGGTGGGCCTGCGGCTGCGTCTGTACCACGCGACGCAGCTGGTGTCGGGGCAGTTCGAACAGCCGGCGGCCGAAGGAGCGTCCCTCCGCCGCGCGGGCAGCGACGCGCAGTACACGCGCCAGATCGGCGACCGGCGCTACCAGGTGGTCGAGCGCCGCTACCTGCTGGTTCCCGAGCGCAGCGGGCGCATCGAGCTGCCGCCGGCGCGGTTCCGCGGGCGCGGCGCGGGCGGCTGGCTCGACGACCTCTTCGGCGACGGCCAGCGCATGCTGTCCGCCGAGGGGCCGGCGCTGGCCCTCGACGTGCGCCCCGTCCCCGACGCGGCGCCGCGCCCCTGGCTGCCGCTCCAGCACCTCCAGCTGCGCTGGGTGGAGGCCCCGGGCAGAGCGCGTGCCGGCGATGCCTTCAGCGTGGAACTCGAGCTGGTCGCCGAGGGCGCGACCGCGGCGCAGCTGGACCCTCCCACCCTGGTGGCCGACCAGGGCGCACAGGTGTTCCCGGAGCCGCCCCTCCACGACGAGTCGCTGGACGACGGCCGCCCGCGCGTGCGCATGCGGCGCCGCTTCTCGGTGCTGCCCGCGCGCGACGGCCCGCTCAGGATCGAGGCC
>JAAZHF010000180.1 GCA_012510865.1 Gammaproteobacteria bacterium | reverse complement strand
CACGAATCCCACGTCGACCAGCATCCAGCGCGGCTCCTCGGGGCGGGCCCGGGGATCGTAGTACTTCGACCGGCGGTCGAACTGGGTGGGGTCCGGGTAGGCCCCGCTGGCGACCTCGGCGAGGCCGTAGATGCCGGGGACCGCGCAGTTCGAGTGGTAGAAGAGGACGCCGTCGCCGGGGCGCATCCCGTCGCGCATGAAGTTGCGCGCCTGGTAGTTGCGCACTCCGGTCCAGGGTTCGGTGCCGACGCGCTCGAGGTCGTCGATCGAAAAGTCCTCGGGTTCGGACTTCATCAGCCAGTAGCGCTTGCGCTTTGCGTTGCTCATTCGGGACGGAAGAACGTGGCCAGGTCGGTGCAGACCGCGTCGAGCTGGACGTCCCAGTCCTCGCTGGGGAGCCCGTCGTCGACCTGCTGGAAGGCGAAACCGGCGCCGACCAGCCGCGGTGGCGCGGGCTGGCGGTGCCGGAACGCGAAGCTGCGATCGTACCAGCCGCCGCCCATGCCGAGCCTGTGGCAGCGCTCGTCGAAGCCCACCAGCGGCACCACGACCAGGTCCAGGGCTCCCGGCTCGAGCAGCGCCGAGGGCGCCACCACCGGCTCGGGAATCCCGTGCCGGTTCGGAACCACCGGGTCGCCGGCGCGCCATGGCGCGAAGCGCAGGCGGCCGTCCCCATGCAGCACGGGGAGGCAGTACACCGCGTCGCGCGGCAGCCGCAGCTGCCAGGAGAGGAGCGCGATCTCGCCGTCAGCGGCCCAGTAGCCCGCGACGCGGGCGCCCGGTGGCAGCGGCAGCGCCAGGAGCTGCGCCGCGAGGCCTTCGGCGCCGGCGATCCGAGATGCCGCCGGAAGCAGCCGGCGCCGCTCCCGCAGTTCGCGGCGGAGCAGTGCGCGGGCGGTGCTCATCGCGCCGCCCACTGGCGCGCGGCTGCCTGGAAAGGAAGGGATACGTCCTCCGCCATGTCGATGCGTGCGAAACGACCTTGAACCCGGGGTTCAAGTGGGGACGTCTGGCGGCCATCGGGCTTCCCGCTCGTGGGCGGACCTGCGCGCCAGGCTGCCGTCGCGCCCCCGTGGTCGTCGTTAAGGGACAAGGCGAATGTTTGCGCACGCCGTCGAACACGGCAGAGGACGCGAATGAAGTATAGCGCCTGCATCCCGGCGCCGACGCCCACCCGTCGGGAAGCGTTCACCTTGCGCGCCGCGGCGCGCGCGCCGCGCGCAGGTTCAGGCATCGAGCAGGGTATCGAGCCTGGCCTGGAGCGCGGCCAGCAGGGTCGCCATCTCGCGATCCCGGCGTTCGCCCTCGGCCCTGAGCTGTTCGAGTTCATGCGCGAGGTTCAGCGCAGCGAGCACGGCCACGCGGTCGATCGCCGCCATGCGGTTGGCGCCGCGCACCTCGCGCATGCGGGTATCGAGCAGGCGCGCCGCGGACATCAGCCCGTCGACCTCGCCGCTGCCGACGCCGACCGTGTATTCGCGGTCGAGGACGCGGACGCTGACCGCCTGCGTTTCGCTCACGTGTGCTGCTCCAGTGACTTCAGGCGGGCGATCATCGCCTCGACCCGGCTGCGGGCCTGCTCGTTCTTGGCCAGCAGCTGGGCGCGCTCTCCGGAGACCTGCTCGTGCTGCTGGCGCAGGCTGCGGTTCTCCTCGGCCAGCCGGCGCACCTGCGCGGCCAGCTCGTCGAAGCGTTCCGAAAGCCGGCGCAGCTGCGAGAGCACGTCTGGGGTGTCCATCACCGCACGATAGGCAGGCGCGCCGGGGCGGTCAAGGCGCAGGCGCAAGCGCGCCGGCGGTGCGGCCGGGGGCCGGCTGGTGGTTGCGGATGAAGGCCATGCACGAAACGGCGTCCAGCGGGTGCGACAGCCAGAAGCCCTGGATCTCGTCGCAGTGGTTGCGCGCAAGGAAGCGGGCCTGGGCCTCGTTCTCCACGCCCTCGGCGACCACCACCAGGCCCAGCCCGTGGGCCATGGCGATCACGGTCGTCGTGATCGACGCACCCTCGCGGTCGTGGCAGAGGTCGGCGATGAAGGTCTGGTCGATCTTGAGCGTGGTGATCGGCAGGCGCTTCAGGTAGGCGAGCGAGGAGTAGCCGGTGCCGAAGTCGTCGATGGCGAGGGACACGCCAAGTTCGCGGAATGCCTGCAGCTTCTGGGCCGTCTGCCCGGCATTGGCCATCAGCACGCTTTCCGTCAGCTCCAGCTCCAGCGCCTCCGGCGGCACGCCGGTGTCGTCGAGGACCCTTCGCACCACTTCGGCGAAGTCGCCCCGCAGCAGCTGCAGCACGGACATGTTCACCGACACGGTCAGGTCCGACAGTCCGTGCTCGCGCCAGCGGCGCTGGGCGAGGCAGGCCTCCCGCAGCACCCACTCGCCGATCTCCAGGATCATCCCGTTCTCCTCGGCCAGCGGGATGAAGTCGGCCGGGGGGATCTCGCCGTGCTCGGGGCTGGACCAGCGCAGCAGTGCCTCGGCGCCGGTGATGCGCGAAGTCCCGAGCGACATGCGCGGCTGGTACACGACCCGCAGCTCGCCGCGGTCGAGCGCCTTGTGCAGCGCGCCGGCCAGCGTGGCGCGCCGCCTGATCGCGGCCTCCATGCTGTCGTCGTAGCGCATCCAGGTGCGCCGGCCGGCGGCCTTGGCCTGGTACATGGCTGCGTCCGCGCGCTTCAGGAGCTCGGTCGGGACCTGCGCCTGGTCGGGATACAGGCTGATCCCGATCGATGCCGACACCGACACCTCCTGTCCGTCCT
>JAAZHF010000179.1 GCA_012510865.1 Gammaproteobacteria bacterium | reverse complement strand
GGCAAAGAGGATGGCTGCAGAAAGCGGACGAGGATTCATGGGAGCTCGAATTTCGTGGAACGGGACAGGGATTCTGATAGGCTCGAAGTCTGGCCAGCGGCACCGGAAACGGCATTGACCTCGATCAACCGCGCCAGGTTGATTTAGATCATGGCAGGGATTTTCCACGGTACGGACAATCCGGTCGAAAGGTCAGAACCTTTCACCACCCCAACCCGAGCAGGCATCCGACATGAAACGGACCACCCACTTGATGATCACCGCCCTGGCGCTTTGTGCCGGCATGGGCCTGGCGCCTTCCGCCAGCGCCCAGGAGAACAGCGGTCAAGCCACCTATCTGCAGAACTGCGCCGCCTGCCACCAGCCGGATGGCAAGGGTCTGACCGGCGCCTTCCCACCACTGGCCGCTTCCGACTGGCTGGAAGACAAAAGCCCGGCCGATGTCGCCACCACGGTGCTGACCGGCCTGCAGGGTGAAATGGTCGTCAACAACCAGACCTACAACAGCGTGATGCCGGCCCAGACCCATCTGAGCGATGCGGAAATCGCCGAAACCATCACCTACGTGCTCAACAGCTGGGGCAACCCGGGCGGCAGCATTACGGCCGAGGAAGTCACCGCGCTGCGTGCCTCGCTGGCGGCACCGACGGACCCGGCCCAGGGTGAACTGCACCCGGGCACCAGCCAGGCCCAGGTCGCCTATGAGGGTGCGCCCACCCTGCTCAGCGGGACGGCGGTCAAGCAGGTCCGCACCCCGGGCGCACCGGACATGACCGAAGAGGAGTTTGCACGGGCCGGAGAAATCTTCTTCCAGCGCTGTGCCGGCTGCCACGGCGTGCTGCGCAAGGGCGCCACCGGCAAGCCGCTGACGCCCGACGTGACCCAGCCGCGCGGCACCGACTACCTCAAGGCGCTGATCAACTTCGGTTCGCCCGGCGGCATGCCCAATTTCGGCACCGGCGGCGAACTGACCGCGGCCCAGGTCGACCTGATGGCCCGCTTCCTGCAGCACACGCCGCCGAGCCCGCCGGAATGGGCATGAAAGAGATGCGCGACAGCTGGAAGGTGCTCATCCCGGAGGACCAGCGTCCGACCCGGCAGATGAACGACTGGAACCTGGACAACATCTTCTCGGTGACGCTGCGCGACTCGGGCGAGATCGCGCTGATCGACGGCGACAGCAAGCAGATCATCAACATCATCAAGACCGGCTACGCGGTGCACATCTCGCGCGCCTCGCACTCCGGCCGCTACGTCTACACCATCGGCCGCGACGGCAAGATCGACCTGATCGACCTGTGGATGAAGGTCCCCGACCGCGTGGCCGAGATCAAGATCGGGCTCGAGGCGCGCTCGGTCGAGACCTCGAAGTACAAGGGCTACGAGGACAAGCTGGCCGTGGCCGGCGCGTACTGGCCGCCGCAGTACGTGATCATGGACGGCCCGACGCTGGAGCCGAAGAAGATCGTCTCCACCCGCGGCATGACGGTCGACACGCAGGAGTACCACCCCGCGCCGCGCGTGGCCGCGATCGTCGCCAGCCACGAGCACCCGGAGTTCATCATCAACGTCAAGGAAACCGGCCGCATCCTGCTGGTCGACTACTCCGACCTCGCGAGCCTGAAGACGACCACGCTCGACGCCGCGCCCTTCCTGCACGACGGCGGCTGGGACTCGACCAAGCGCTACTTCCTGACCGCGGCCAACAACAGCGACAAGATCGCGGTGGTGGACTCGAAGGAGCAGAAGCTGGCCGCGCTGATCGACGTCGACAAGATCCCGCACCCGGGTCGCGGCGCCAACTTCGTCCATCCCAAGTACGGTCCGGTGTGGGCGACGTCGGCGCTGGGCAACGAGAACATCACCCTGATCGGGACCGATCCGGTCAACCATCCGCAGTACGCGTGGAGGGCGGTGGAGGTGCTCAAGGGCCAGGGCGGCGGATCGCTGTTCGTCAAGACCCATCCGGAGTCGACGAACCTGTGGGTCGACACCACCCTCAACCCGACAGCCGAGGCCAGCCAGTCGATCGCGGTGTTCGACATCAACAACCTCGACAAGGGCTACGAGGTGCTGCCGATCGCCGAGTGGGCGAACCTGGGCGAAGGCCCGAAGCGCGTGGTGCAGCCGGAGTACAACAAGGCCGGCGACGAGGTCTGGTTCTCGGTCTGGAACGGCAAGGACCAGCGCTCGGCCCTGGTGGTCGTGGATGACAGGACCCGCACGCTGAAGGCGGTGCTGGACGACCCACGCCTGATCACGCCGACCGGCAAGTTCAACGTCTACAACACCATGAAGGACGTGTATTGAGGTCCGCGCCGGAGAACGGGCGGGGCGGGAGCCGGCCTCCCGCCCCGCCTTGTTTCCGGTTCGCCGTCGGACTCCCGGGGGATGACGTGCGGTGGGCGCGTCGTCGCGCGCTGAAGTCGCGCCCGCTCGGCACGTGCGGGGCCAGGTGTTCTTCGCCTGCGCGGTGCAGTTCGCCAACAGCTTCGACTACGTGCACGCACCCGAGCGGGTGGTGATCGACCTCACCGACGCCCACTTCTGGGACACCACCGCCGTCGCGGCACTGGACCGGGTGGTGCTGAAGCTGCGCCGGCACGGCGCCGGGGTGGAGGTGATCGGCCTGAACCGCGCCAGCCAGTCGCTGGTGGACCGGCTGGGAACGCACGGGGAACCGGCGGCGCGCTGAGCGCCCGGTCCAGGACCGCCGGATCCGGGTGGCCCCGGGCGCGGTCGACCTCGCCGCAGCGAGGCTCAGGCCGCGGCGATGCGCCGCGCCCGCTCCAGGTGCACCAGCAGCAGCGAGATCGCCGCCGGCGTCATGCCGGGGATGCGCTGCGCCTGGCCGACCGTCCCCGGCCGCACCTGCTCGAGCTTCTGCCGCAGCTCGGCGGACAGCCCGCGCACGGCGGCATAGTCGAAGCCGCCCGGGATCGCGGCGTCCTCGCCGCGCCGCTGGCGCGCGATCTCCTCGCGCTGGCGCTCGAGGTAGCCCGAGTACTTGGCTTCGATCTCCACCTGCGCGGCCACCGCGGGATCGGCCACCGGCGGCCCGAAGGAGGGCACCGCGGCCAGCTTCGCGTAGTCCAGCTCCGGCCGCCGCAGCAGGTCGAGGCCGCTGCACTCGCGGCTGATGTCGATGCCGAGCGCGGCCGAGGCCTCGCGGCCGATGGCATTGTTCGGCGACGCCCACAGCGCGCCCAGGCGCTGCGTTTCGGCGGCGACTGCGTCCCGCTTGCGCGCGAACGCGTCCCAGCGCGCGTCGTCGATCAGGCCCAGCTCGCGGCCGACCGGCGTCAAGCGCAGGTCGGCGTTGTCCTCGCGCAGCTGGAGCCGGTACTCGGCGCGCGAGGTGAACATGCGGTAGGGCTCGCTGGTGCCATGGGTGACGAGGTCGTCGACCAGCACCCCGATGTAGGCCTGGTCGCGGCGCGGCGCCCATCCTTCGCGGCCCTGCACGGCCCGCGCGGCGTTGGCGCCGGCGAGCAGGCCCTGCGCGGCGGCCTCCTCGTACCCGGTGGTGCCGTTGATCTGGCCGGCGAAATACAGGCCCTGCACGGCCTTGGTCTCCAGCGTCGCCTTCAGTCCGCGCGGATCGAAGAAGTCGTATTCGATCGCATACCCGGGCCGGGTGACGTGCGCGCGCTCGAAGCCGCGCACCGAACGCACCAGCTCCAGCTGCACGTCGAAGGGCAGCGAGGTCGAGATGCCGTTGGGATAGATCTCGGAGACGTCGAGTCCTTCGGGTTCGACGAAGACCTGGTGGCTGTCCTTCTCCGCGAAGCGCACCACCTTGTCCTCGATCGAAGGGCAGTAGCGCGGGCCGGTGCCCTCGATCCGCCCCGAATACAGCGGCGAGCGGTGCAGCGCCCCGCGGATGATGTCGTGCGTGCGCTGCGTGGTCTGCGTGATCCAGCACGACACCTGCCGCGGATGGTCGTCGCGCGTCCCCATGAAGGAGAACACCGGGCGTGGATCGTCGCCGGGCTGCTCCACCATGACCGAGTAGTCGAGGGTGCGGCCGTCGATGCGCGGCGGCGTGCCGGTCTTCAGGCGGTCGACGACGAACGAACCTTCGCGCAGGCGTTCGGCCAGGCGCACCGAGGGCGGGTCGCCCATGCGCCCACCGGCCTGCTGCGCCTCGCCCACGTGGATGCGCCCGGCGAGGAAGGTGCCGGCGGTCAGCACCACCGCGGGCGCCTCGAAGCGCAGGCCGGTGTTCGTGATCGCGCCACGCACCGCGCCGGACTCGATCACCAGGTCATCCACCGAGGCCTGGAACACCGTCAGGTTCGGCTGCGCCTCCACCGCGCGGCGGATGAAGCCGCGGTACAGCGCGCGGTCGGCCTGGCAGCGCGTCGCGCGCACCGCCGGGCCCTTCGAGGCGTTGAGCCGGCGCCACTGGATGCCGGCGGCGTCGGCCGCGCGCGCCATCACGCCGCCCAGCGCGTCGATCTCGCGCACGAGATGTCCCTTGCCGATGCCGCCGATGGCGGGATTGCAGCTCATCGCGCCAATGGTCTCGATGCTGTGCGTGAGCAGCAGCGTGCGCGCGCCGGCCCGTGCGGCCGCGAGCGCGGCCTCGGTGCCGGCGTGGCCGCCGCCGATCACGATGACGTCGTGGCGATGGAAGTCGTGGGGCATGGGGCGATTATCGCGCGTCGTGGCGCCGGTGGACGGCGTCGGAAAAACAGTTGGCACGCAACCTGCAACCACTGCAGGCGCACCCGGGATGGCAAACGCCAAGGGGGGCGTGGCCGGAGATTGGAACAGGGCTGGCCAAGCGCATCCCGGGGAAGCGAAGGGGCCGGACGTCGGGGGACGTCCGGCCCCGTTTTTTTTTGTCGCCAGCGGGAGCGCGGCGGCGAAGATGGCGCCGACGCCCGGCGGGAGCGGAACAGGGGGGATCCGGGCTCCCCCGCCGGGTGTCGACATTGGTCACCCCGGATTACGTCAGGAAGCGACGCAACCGGTCAGTCGGCCCTAGCTTGCGACGAGTGCGTCCCGTTCGCAAGCACCCCGTCGCCGGAGCGCGACGGAGCGCCCGGGATCAGTCCTCCCGCGTTTCCCGGGCCGGCGAGGGCCGGGACGGACGCGGCGGCTCTGCGCGGACCGGCGCCGGGCGTGCGCTCGGAGCCGACTGCACGCGCGATGGGGCGGCCGATCGCACGCGGGCGGGCGGTGCGCCGGTCGCAGTGCGCACCCCGGCCCCGGGAGCGGGCTGGACGCGCGCGGGCGGCTGCGATCGCGGCCCCTGCCCCGCGCGCAGCGACGGCGAGGGGGGCGCGGTCCGGACCATGGCCGGGGCAGGCGCCGCCGGCGGCACGTAGCCACCGCGGCTGCGCGGATCCGGGCTGCGCATGCGGCCGCCGGACGGCGGCGGCGCCGAGCGCGGCAGCGAGCGCGGCGGCTGGGCCCGGCTGCCCGGCTGCGGGACCGGCGCACGGTCGCCCGGCCGCACCAGGCGCGAACGCGGCCGTGCGTCCGGCTCCGGGGCGGTGGCCCCGGGGCGCGAGCCGCGGTTGCGCAGGCGGTCGGTGATTTCGTCGTGCGAAAAGCGCGTGCGGTGCGTGCGGTCGGGATCCTGAGGCGGGCGCGGATCGGTCGGCGGCCGGTGCGGAGGGCGATAGGGCGGCCGGTACACATAGCCCGGCCAGCCATGCCAGTAGCCGCCGTACCAGGGATACCCGCCGTACCACGGGTAGCCGAAGCCTCCGTACCAGCCGGAACCCAGGCCGCGGTAGTAGCCGAGCCTGCCATAGCCGTAGCCGCCGTAGCCGGAGTACCCGTAGGGCGCGTCGTAGTAGTCGTCGTAATACGGCGATGCGCTGCCGTAGTAGTAGTCGCCGTAGCCGTAGCGGTCGTGGCTGCTGTAGCCGTAACCGGTCGCGCAACCCGCCAGCAGGAGCGCGGCGGCCAGTACGATGAGGTTCCTGCGCATGACGCGTCCCCCTGTGTGGTTGCCGTCCCAGACTCGGCCATCGGCATTGAATTGGGGCTTAACCCCACGCGCGGCCACCCGAACGCCTGCTGAAGCGGGGCCGCAAGTCCGCTAGTCTGGCCGCATGTCAGCCGCCGTGGCCAATTTCGACGACGTCCTCGCGGCGGCGGCCCGGATCGCGCCGCACGCGTGCACCACGCCGGTGCTTCGTTCCAGGGCGCTCGACGGGCTGGCCGGCTGCCGACTGGCGTTCAAGGCCGAACACCTGCAGCGCGGCGGCGCGTTCAAGTTCCGGGGCGCCGGCAACGCGGTGTGGGCCCTGCCCGCGGCGGAGGCCTCGCGCGGCGTTACCACGCACTCCTCGGGCAACCACGGCGGCGCGCTGGCGCTGGCGGCGGCGGGCCGCGGCATCAGGTGCCACGTGGTGGTGCCGGCCGACGCGGTGCGCTCCAAGCTCGCGGCGATCGCCGCCTACGGCGCCGTGGTGCACCGCTGCGCGAGCGGCATCGCGGCGCGCGAGGCCGCCTGCGCGCAGGTGGTGGAGGCCACAGGGGCACGCATGGTGCATCCCTACGCGGATGCCGCGGTCATCGCCGGCCAGGGCACCGCGGCGCTTGAGCTGCTGGCCGCGGCCGGCCCGCTGGACGCGGTCGTGGTCCCGGTGGGCGGCGGCGGCCTGGCCGCCGGCACGGCGCTGGCGCTGGCGGCGTGCGCGCCGCAGTGCCGCCTGTACCTGGCCGAACCGTCCGGGGCGGCCGATGCCGCGGCGTCGCTCGCGCGCGGCGAGCTGGTCCCGGCGTCCGCGCCCGACACCGTGTGCGACGGCCTGCGCGCCGGCCTGGGCGGGCCCGGCTTCGGGATCCTGCGGCGACAGGGCGCCGAGGTGCTGCTGGTGGACGACGCCGACACCGTGGCGGCGATGCGCCTGCTGTGGCAGCGCATGAAGCAGGTGGTCGAGCCGTCGGCGGCGATCGCGTTCGCCGCCGTGCTCGGCGCGCGGGAGCGGTTCGCCGGGCTGCGCGTCGGCCTCGTGCTGTCGGGCGGCAACGTCGACCTCGACGCCCTGCCGTGGGCGGCATGAGGCGTCGTCGCCGGCCCGGCAGGTCGACCCCGCGCCGCGCGCTGCGCTGGCTGCTGCGCGGGCTGCTGCTGTCCGCGCTGTGGCTGGGCGGGGTCGCGGCCTGGATCGTCCACGTCGGCAACCGCGACCAGGCGGCCAGCGCGGATGCGATCGTGGTGCTGGGCGCCGCGGCCTACGACACCCGCCCTTCCCCGGTCTTCGCAGAGCGCATCCGCCACGGCATCGACCTGTATGAACGCGGCTATGCGCCCCGGCTGGTGTTCACCGGCGGCTACGGGAGCGGGGCGCGCTTCTCGGAGTCGCAGGTCGCGCGCAGCTTCGCACTGCGCGAGGGCGTGCCCGACGAGGCGATCCTGATCGAGACGCTGTCGCGCACCACCTACCAGAACCTGTCGCGGGCCCGCGACCTGCTGTCCGACCACAACCTGCAGACGGTGATCGTGGTCAGCGATCCGCTGCACATGTCGCGCGCGCTGCGGCTGTGCCGGCGCCTGGGCATCGACGCGCTGGGCTCGCCGACCCCGAGCTCGCGGTTCCGGAGCTTCCGCACCCAGTGGCGCTTCCTCGCGCGCGAGGTGTACTTCTTCCACCGCGACCTGGTGGTGTCGCCGGAGTGAGGCCTCAGCCCTGGCCGCCGGCCAGGCTCAAGCCTTCGCGAAGCAGCCAGCGCGTCGCCGCGGCGCGATCGGGCTGCGGCAGGCCGTCGAGCACGCCCACCAGCCAGCGGAACGACTGGCAGCGCGCCTTCCGGCTGGCGTCGTCGCCACCGTCCGCTGCCAGTCCCGGCATGAATCCTTCGTGCAGGAAGGCGGCGGTGGCGGCGGCCGACTTCAGCACCTGGCGCGCGTGCAGCGGATCGTACTGCCGCGGCTGCCCCTGAAGGCCGCCGAGCGCGATGTCGGTGAAGGCCAGGGCGAAGCGCTCGCGGCTCGCGTCGCCCAGCTGCCCGGCCACGCGCTGGAAGGCGCGGAGGTCGCGCGGCGCGTCCGGTTCGAACAGCGCGCACAGCGCGGCGGCCTCGGCGTCCGAGCGCGAACTGGCGTGGACGGCCTTGAACAGGCGGTCGATGGCCGGATCCGGAGCGCGCAGCAGCACGTCGTCGCCCAGCGCCAGCACCGCCGCAGGGTCCAGCCGGCCCAGGTCGATGTCGTAGCGCTGCTGCGCCGACGCGGGCGCCAGCAGCGCGGCGCCGGACCGCGCGGCCCACGCCGACACGCGCAGGCGCATCGACGCCCGGCGCGCGGGTCCGGGTGCGCTGCGAGCGGCGACGGCGCGGCCCCGCGGCCGTGGATGCGGATCGTGCATGCGGCGAGTCTAGGCAAGGCGGCGCGCGCCGGGATGAACGCCGGGCGTCCGATCGCGGCGCGCGAAGCGGGACGGGGACGCCGCTCAGCCGGCGCGGCGTCGGCGCACGGGAATTCCCGACGCCGGGAACCGGGCCACGTCCTCGCCGCCCTCGCGGATCGGCTGCCCGTGCGCCGGGGCCCAAGCCATCGCCGAAATGGTTTCCCAGGTGGCCGGCAGCAGCCCGTCGTCCCCGCGCCACTGCTCATACGCCGCCTGCGCGGCGGCGAAGCGGCCGCGGCCGGTCAGCGCGCGCCGGCGACCTGCCAGCGCGTTGGTGGCGCCGAGCTCGCGCAGCCCGCGCATCAGCCCGCCCATGTCGGCGTGGCGGTGCACCTCGACGTCGCGGTCGAGCACCGGATCGCGGAACCCGGCCCGCATCAGCGCATCGCCGAAGGCGGCCATGCCGGCGAAGGGCGAGACGTGCGCGCGGTCGTCCGCGGCGGCGAAGGCTTCGCGCAGCTCCTGCAGGGTCTCGGGGCCGAACGTGGACACCAGCAGCATGCCTCCGGGGCGAAGCACGCGCCGGAAGCCGGCGAACAGCGCGTCCAGGTCCTCCACCCACTGCAGGCAGAGGTTGCTGAAGATGAGGTCGACGCTGTCGTCGGCCAGGGGCAGGGCGCGTGCGTCGGCGCAGACGCGGTCGATCGGCTTCTGCAGGGGGTTCCAGCCGCGCCGCGGCGCCACCTGGCGCAGCATCGGCATGGCGAGGTCGACGGCCAGCACCCGCGCTTTCGGCCAGCGCCGGCGCAGCTCCACGGCCGCGGTGCCGGGGCCGCTGCCGAGGTCGAGGATGCTGGCAGGCTCCTGCCCGGCGAGGTATTCCAGCGACTCGAGCAGGCGCGATTCGACGTCGCGCTGCAGCCGGGCGGCGGCGGAATAGCTTCCGGCCGCGCGCGAGAAGGCGCGCCGCACCTGGCGGCGGTCGAAGATGCCGTCCACGGACCCGCTCATCCCGCCGCGGCTCCGGAACGCGCGCCGGCGTCGCCGCCCATGCGCTCCAGGAACGCGCTGACGGCTGCGGCCACTTCATCGGCGTGGGTGAGGAAGGGCGCGTGCCCGCCGTGTTCGACCTGGGCGAAGACGGCGCCCGGCGTGGCCGAGACGGCGGCGCGCATGGCCCGCGGATCGACCACGCGGTCGCGGCGCCCGCCGATCCAGAGGCTGGGGACCCGCAGGGTCGGCAGCAGCGGACGCTGGTCCACGGTGCGCAGGAGGTCCAGGCCACGGGCGAGCGCCTCCGCGGGCGGCTCGCCGCGCGCGAAGACGTCCGACCTCAGCGCCCGGAGCTCGCCCCGGGCGTCGTCGGAACCGAAGGCCTCGAGCGCGATGAAGCGCTCCAGCGTGCCGTGGTAGTCCTCGCGCAGCCCCTGGGCGAAGCCTGCGAAGACCTCGGCCGACATGCCGTAGCGGCCGGAATCCCCCGCCGCGGGGTCGCGTACGAACCGCGGCGCGGAGCACAGCATCACCAGCGCGGGCACCGCATCGGGCCGGGTCGCGGCCGCCCGCAGCGCGAACTTGCCGCCCAGCGACCAGCCCAGCCACGGCGCGGCCGGCACGCGCGCGGACACGGCGTCGACCACGGCAGCTGGCTCCAGCGGCACCGCGCTGTCGCGGCTGCGACCGTGCCCCGGCAGATCGACGACGTGGAGCTGGCAGCGGTCGGACAGGCGCTCCACCAGGGGCGCGAAGACGCCGCCGTGCATGGCCCAGCCGTGCAGCAGCACCAGCGGCGCGCCGGTGCCGCGGACCTCGACGTGCAGATCCCCGCTCACTTCGCCGCCGGCGTGCCGCGGCGCGGGTCGAGGGACGGACGGACAGCGGGCATCGGGGGAATTCCGGGAGGACGCGGGGGAACAGGGAAGTCTGGAAAGCACGCCGCCGGCTGTCAACCTCGCCGCCGCCGCCCGGGTTGACGGCGGGCGCCGGACGGCGGAGCCTGCCCCCATGAACGGAAACCGCCCGTCCGGCACGTCCCGCCTGGCCCTCTCGGACCCGTCGCTGCTGTCCAGCCGCGCGCTCGTCGGCGGTGACTGGGTCGACGCCGACGCCGGCGGTACCTGCGAGGTCACCAATCCCGCCGACGGAACGCGGGTCGGCACCATCCCGGACATGGGCGCGGCCGAGGCCCGGCGGGCGATCGACGCCGCGCACGCCGCGTTCCCCGCCTGGTCCCGGCGCAGCGCCGGCGAGCGCGCCGAGGTGCTCGGGCGCATGCACGCGCTGCTGATCGAACACCAGGAGGACCTGGCGCGCCTGATGACCGCCGAGCAGGGCAAGCCGCTGGCCGAGGCCAGGGGCGAGGTGGCCTACGCCGCGTCCTACCTGCAGTGGTTCGCGGAGGAGGCCCGCCGCGCCTACGGCGACACCATCCCCGGCCACGCCGCCGACGCGCGGATCCTGACCCTCCGCCAGCCGGTCGGCGTGGTGGCCGCGATCACGCCCTGGAACTTCCCTTCGGCCATGCTGGCCCGCAAGCTCGCGCCGGCACTCGCCGCCGGCTGCACCGTGGTCGCCAAGCCGGCGACGCAGACGCCGCTCTCGGCGCTTGCCCTGGGGGTGCTGGCCGGCCGCGCCGGCGTGCCCGCGGGGGTGCTCAACATCGTCACCGGCCGCGACGCCGCCGCCATCGGCGGCGAGCTGACCGGCAACGCGAAGGTGCGCAAGCTCAGCTTCACCGGCTCGACCGCGGTCGGCAAGACGCTGATGGCGCAATGCGCGGCGGGGATGAAGCGCATCTCGATGGAGCTTGGCGGGAACGCGCCTTTCATCGTCTTCGAGGACGCCGACCTCGACGCCGCGGTCGAGGGCGCCATCGCCAGCAAGTTCCGCAACACCGGCCAGACCTGCATCTGCGCGAACCGCCTGTTCGTGCACGAGGCGGTGTACGACGCATTCGCGGCCAGGCTCGGCGACGCGATGGCGAAGCTGCGGGTCGGCGACGGCCTGGCCGGCGAGACCGACCAGGGGCCGCTGATCGACGGCAAGGCGCTGGAGAAGGTCGAAGAGCACGTCGCCGACGCCGTGGCCAGGGGCGCGCGGGTGGCCATGGGAGGCCGCCGGCATGCGCTGGGCGGGACCTTCTACGAGCCGACCCTGCTGCTGGG
>JAAZHF010000178.1 GCA_012510865.1 Gammaproteobacteria bacterium | reverse complement strand
TGCTGCTGCTCAGCGCCGACCCGCGCCTGCGCCTGCGGCTGTCGCTGCTGCTGCCCAACTGGGGCCTGCGCGTCAGCTCGGTCGAGACCACGCAGGAAGCGCTCGATCGCCTTCGGGCGGCGGCCAACCAGGGCGCGCCCTGGGCCTACTCCCTCGTGCTGGCGGACCTCGCCGGCATGCGCAGCACCGCGGTGGCCCTGCACCGCAACCTCGGCCGCCAGGCCGTCTACGGCGACCTCAAGCTGGTCTGCCTGTACGGGGACGACCCGGTCCCCGAGGAACTGCAACGCAGCGTCACCCTTCTCAGCCGGCAGGCCCCCGATGCCGACCTCCGTGCCGCCCTCCTGGGCGGGAATGTCGCACAGACACCGGACAACGCCAGGGAGCCCGCCACGATGTCCACCCCGACGCCACCCGCGGCCGCAGCCGCGCCGATCCGCGCCGCGCGCGTGCTGCTGGTCGAGGACAACCCCGTGAACCTGATGGTGGGCCAGCGCCTGCTGTCGGTGCTCGGCATCACCTGCGATACCGCGAGCAACGGCGAGGCCGCCCTGCTGCGCATGGAGGCCTCGCGCTACGACATCGTGCTCATGGACTGCCAGATGCCGGTGATGGACGGCTACACCGCCACCCGCCGCTGGCGCGAGATCGAAGAGCACGCCGGCGACGGCCGCCACGTCCCGATCATCGCCATGACCGCGAACGCGATGGCCGGCGACCGGCAGAAGTGCCTCGACGCGGGCATGGACGACTACCTCGCCAAGCCGGTCACGCGCAGCGAGCTCGAGCGCACGCTCGCGCGCTGGTGGAACGCGGAAGCGGCCGCCGCCGCCGCGCAGCGCGAGTCCTACGAGGTCGACCCGGAAACCGGCGAGATGATCCGGCCGGGGGACGCCTTCGCGGCGGAGGACGATGCAGGCGGCGACGCGTGGGCCGGGGCCGCCGCCGCGGCGCCGGTCGACGACGACGCGATGTCCCTGCCCGCCGAGCCTGCGACCGGAGCCGCGGTCGACGCGCCGCCCGCGTTCCACGATCCGTTCGCGCCGCTTGCCGGATGCCGCGGCATCGACACCGCGGCCCAGGCCCCGGAACCGGTCCCGGCTCCGGCCCCGCCTCCGCCGCCTGCACCGGCACCAGCACCGGCACCGCCGCCGGCGCAGATGGCGCCGCCCCCGGCGCTGCCGCCGGTGCTCGACCGCGAGATCCTCGACGACCTGCGCGCCATGCTCGGCGGCGACCTCGACCACCTGATCGACGTCTTCCTGGCCGACACGCCGCGCCTGATCGGCACGCTGGAACAGGCCGCGGTCGGCCCCGACTACGAGGCGCTTCGCGACGCCGCGCACTCGCTGAAGTCGTCCAGCGCCAACCTGGGCGCGATGTCGCTGTCGGCCGCCGCGAAGCGGGTGGAACTTGGTGCCCGCGAGCGCCTGCTCGAGCGCCCCGCGGTGGCGGTTGCGCTGGTGGCCAACGAGTTCACCCGCGCACGTGCGGCTCTGAAGGCCGCGGTCGACGCCCAGGCCCAGGTCTAGGCCTGGGCCTGGGCCTGGGCCTGGGCCTGGGCCTCGCCCTCGCCCTCGCCCACGCCCTCTTCCCTGTAGGAGCAGCTACAGCTGCGAAACGCCCCCCGGGACAGATACAGCGGCGAAACACCCCAGGAGCAGATGCAGCTGCGAAACGTCCTGGCACCAGCCACAGCTGCAAAACGTCGGTGCGTTCGCAGCTGTAGCTGCTCCTACAGTTCTTTATCGGGGGCTCAGCCGCCCATCTTCGACTGCAGGTAGTTCTGCTCGCCGACGCGCTCGATCAGGTCGAGCTGGGTCTCGATCCAGTCGACGTGCTCTTCCTCGGAGTCGAGGATGTCCTTGAACAGGCGGCCGCTGGTGTAGTCCTTGATCGACTCGCAGTAGGCGATCGCCTCGCGCAGCAGCGGCAGGCCGTCGAGCTCGAGCGACAGGTCGCACTCCAGGACCTCGCGCGGGGTCTCGCCTACGCGCAGCTTGCCCAGCGCCTGGAAGTTCGGCAGGCCCTCGAGGAACAGGATGCGGTCGGCAAGCCGGTCGGCATGCTTCATCTCGTCGATCGACTCTTCGTACTCGTGCTTGGCGAGTTCCTCGAGTCCCCAGTTCTTCAGCATCTTGGAATGCAGGAAGTACTGGTTGATCGCAGTGAGTTCGTTGTAGAGCGCCTTGTTGAGGTACTCGATGACCTTGGGATCGCCCTTCATGGCCTGCCTCCGATGGGATGGGGGTATCCCGGAGACTCTAGCGCCATTGCCGCCGCCGTGGCGGAACGGGAATCGTGATCATCCGCGGGGCCGCGGAACGGTGCTCAGGCCGCGTGGGCGAGCGGCAGGACCTGGAGGACCTCTCGCGCGGACTCGGCCTCGAGCAGGCCGGCGGCGGCATCCACGCAGCTGCCGCAGGACGCACCGCAGCCGGTGCGCATCGTGAGTTCGGCCATGCTGCCGCATCCGGCGGCGACGGCTTCGCGGATCTGGTGGTCGGTCACCCCGTTGCAGACACAGACGTACACGGCGGGCTCATGGGACTGGGACGACGCAATTGTCGGCCTACATGAGAATGATTGTCAATCCTGGACGGCTGACCGTCCCCCGCGGGCCCGGCCCTCGCGCGGCCGGCGGCGGCTGCGCTGGGCTTCCAGGCTGATGGTCGGCACCGCCGCGGCCCCGGCCACCTGCCGCGCGTACGGCGCCAGGTGCTGCAGCGCGCGCGTGTAGACCCCGCGCTTGAAGTTGACCACGTGCGCCAGCGGGTACCAGAAGTCGACCCAGCGCCAGTGGTCGAACTCCGGCTTGTCGGTCAGGTCCAGCCGCAGGTCGGCGTCGGCGCCGGTGAAGCGCAGCAGGAACCAGACCTGCTTCTGGCCGATGCAGACCAGCCGGTCGTTGCGGCGGATGGCACGGTTCGGCAGCCGGTAGCGCAGCCAGCCGGGCGTGGACCCGAGCACGTCCACGTGGCCCGGCAGCAGGCCGGTCTCCTCGCGCAGCTCGCGGTACATGGCCTCGAGCGGGGTCTCGTCGGAGTTCATCCCGCCCTGCGGGAACTGCCACCCGTCGCGACGCACGCGGCGCGCCCAGAACACCCGGCCGTCCGGGTGCATCAGCACGATGCCCACGTTGGGGCGGTAGCCGTCCGGATCGATCACGATGCGGACTCCTGGAGTCTTTCGACGCCCGCGGCGTCACTGCGCCCGACTCTGCCACGGGGCGGCGGGACCGACAAGCCGCGGCGCGGGATTTGACGCCGCGCCGCGCCCGGTGGACAATTGCGGGCTCGCCGCGCACCGCGCGCGAGTCCCCATGGCTATGTAGCTCAGCCGGTTAGAGCACAGCACTCATAATGCTGGGGTCGGTGGTTCGAGTCCACCCATAGCCACCAGATTCCTTTCGGAAATCAGTTGCTTGCGGCCAGCGCGCCGCCTCGCGACCAGCTGCCGCCACGCCTCACCGCGCCAGCAGCCGCCGCGTCCACTCCAGCAGCACCATCGGCAGCCGCTCCGGCGCCTGCAGGTCCACGGTCAGGCAGAAGGGGAAGACGCCCTGCAGCCGGGCCTCGGTGACGGCCTGGCGCATGTCCTCGACGCCGTAGCGGCCGTCGTAGCGGTCGGCGTCGTTGGGCTTGCCGTCGGACAGGACCAGCAGCAGGCGGTGCTCGGCGGGCTGTCGCATCAACAGCGCGGTCGCATGGCGGAGGGCGGCGCCGGCGCGGGTGTAGCGCTCCGGCTCCAGGCCGGCGATGCGAAGGGCCACCTCGGGGCCGTGGGCCTCGCCGAAGTCCTTGAGCATGCGCATGGCCACGCCGTGGGGTCCCTCGCCCGAGAACGACAGCGCCGAGAAGGGTTCGCCCAGGCCGTCCAGGGCCACGCACACCAGCAGCAGGGCCTCTCGCTCGACGTCGATCACGCGCCGGCCGTCGCCGATGAAGCCGTCGGTGGAGCCGCTGGCGTCGACCAGCAGGGAGACGGCGATGCTGCGCCGGCCCGGGCGGCGCGCTTCGTACAGGCCTTCGCGCAGGAAGCCGCCGGCGCGCAGGTCGGCGCGGCCCTGCACGCAGGCGTCGATGTCGATGTCCTCGCCGTCGGCCTGGCGCCGCAGGCGCATGCGCTCCGGGCGCAGTGCCTCGAACTGGCGGCGGATGCCGTCGAGGTGCGGGCGGTGGCGGGCCAGGGTCGCGTCCACCCACGACGGGCTTCCGGGCGCCGCCGGCAGCATGCGCACGGTGGCGCCGTGTTCGATGTAGGCGTCGCGGGCGTGGTCCCATTCGGAGTAGCGGTAGCGGGCGTCGCCGGGGTCCGGCCCGCCTGGCTCCAGCACCGCGCGGCTGGCCGGCGGGTCGTCCGACAGCAGCACCTCGCGCGGCGGGTCCGGCCCGGCGACCATGCGCGTGGAGGCCAGCTCGGAGAGCATGTCCCCGTACTCGTCGGCGCCGGTCTCGTCGTCGCGGTCCACCGGGCGCTGCAGTCCGAACGGATCCTCGGCGATCTCGTGCGGGGCGTCCTGCTGGATCATCCAGGCGCCCTGCCCGCCGGGAGCGTCCTCGTCCTCGATCGGGTCGCGCGCCTCGGGCCTGCGCTCCATGCGCGCGCTGCGGACCGGGCCGTCGTCGGTGTCCTCGTCCCGGCGGCCGGTGTCGCCATCGATCGGGTACGCGTTCGTGGAATCGCCCGCCGCGCGCAGGTCGCCCGTCCACCAGTCCCGGTACAGCGGCATCGGCCCGAGGCGGCGCGCGGCCGCGGCGTCGATCCCCCACGCGCGCACGACCTCCGCGGCCTGGCGCAGCGGATCCGGAGCCGGGCCCGGCGCCGCTTCG
Organism: Gammaproteobacteria bacterium; assembly: GCA_012510865.1. Lineage (GTDB taxonomy): Bacteria > Pseudomonadota > Gammaproteobacteria > Xanthomonadales > Xanthomonadaceae > Luteimonas. The sequence goes on along the minus strand of JAAZHF010000178.1, from coordinate 7,123 downwards.
GGCCCGTCCTCGAGGATGCGGCGGACCAGCGCCTCGAGCGGTCGCCTCGCGGGTGCGAGCGCCGACAGCGGCGGCCTCGCGGACAGGGCCCGCAGCCGGAGCCTGCGCAGGGCCGGCAGCAGTCCGGGGAAACGCAGCGCCACCTCGGCCTCGGCGGCCCTCGCTTCGAACACCAGGGCGGCGTCGCGCAGCAGCGGCTGGCGCTGGGCCAGGATCGACGCCACGCGGCCGCGCCGGGCGCGGCAGGCCTGCTGCATGGCCATCGCACGGTAGAGTGCGGACGCCTCCTCCGCGTCGCAGGTACCCAGGTGGGCCGGGAGCCAGATCGCGTCGCCGCTGGTCGCGGGCACCGCCTGCCGGTGCCGGGGATGGGCGGCGGGGTTGAACAGGCGGTGCAGCACCGTCGGTCGCGCCGGCGGCAGTGCCACCCGCAGCGGGATGCTGGCGTCGAAGGCCGCCGACAGCAGCAGGTCGAGGCCGCGCGCAAGCGAGGCCAGCGCCACCGGCGCGTCGGGTTCGCGCGCGTAGTGCCGGCGCCAGGCGTCACGGATGAAGACCGTCGCGTGGCGCGCGGCGTCGACGACCAGGTCTTCGGCCTCGGCCATGCCGGCCCCCCGGCCTAGGGGAACATCGCGCCGACCAGTTCGCGCATCGCGCCGAGCAGGGTCGGGTCGTCGCTGAGCGGCGAGATCACCGCGGCGTCGCAGGCGTCGCGGATGCCGATGCCGCTGGCGACCAGGCGGCCGGCCGCGATCAGCAGGCGTGTGCTCGGCACTTCGGCCAGTCCGCGGTCGCGCAGCGAACGCAGGCGGCCCGCGAGTTCGACCAGGGCCGCCGCGGTGCCGTGCTCCACGCCGCTCTCGGTCGCCACGATCGCGGCCTCGGCCGGCGGCGGCGGGAAGCCGAGCTCGATCGCGACGAAGCGCTGGCGCGTGCTGGGCTTCAGGTCCTTGAGCATGCGCTGGTAGCCGGGGTTGTAGGAGACCACCAGCTGGAAGCCCGGCGCCGCTTCGAGCAGTTCCCCGGTGCGGTCGATGGGCAGCATGCGGCGGTAGTCGGTCAGCGGGTGCAGGACCACGATCGTGTCCTGGCGCGCCTCGACCACTTCGTCGAGGTAGCAGATCGCGCCCTCGCGCACGGCCCGCGTCAGCGGCCCGTCCTGCCAGACGGTGTCGTCGTGGCGGATCAGGAAGCGCCCGACCAGGTCGCTTGCGGTGAGGTCGTCATGGCAGGAGACGGTGATCAGGGGGCGCCCGAGCCGCCAGGCCATGTGCTCGACGAAGCGCGTCTTGCCGCAGCCGGTCGGGCCCTTGAGCATGAGCGCCAGGCCTCCGGCATGGCACTGCCCGGCGATCTCGACCTCGTTGCCGGTGGGGAGGTAATAGGGCTCCGCCGCCTCCGGCCTGCTGCGTCCATCCACGGGTCAGGCGTCCCGGCGCGCGGCCATCCCCTGCACGGCGGCATCGTCGGCGAGCACGTCGAACTGCGGCCGGTACCTGAAGAAGTCGAAGATGAAGAGCGCCACGCCGGTGGCGAAGATCGTCGCCGTCAGCACCAGCATCAGGAAGTGCACCTGGATCTTGAGCTGGGCGTCGAGGTAGCCCATGCCCATGATCCGTTCCAGGTAGACCTGGGCGATCCCGGCCGTGCCGAAGGACAGCGTCATCCCGAACATGCCCGAGACCTGCAGCCAGAACGCCCAGTAGCCCAGCGGCGAGTACCTGTCCTGCGGCCGGTTGGTCAGCCCGGGCAGCGCGTAGCTGATCATCGCAAGCACGATCATCGCGTAGGCGCCGTAGAAGGCGGAGTGGGCGTGCATGGCGGTGATCAGCGTGCCGTGGGTCCACTTGTTGACGCTGGGCCAGGTGTGCGCGAGGCCCAGCAGGCCGGCGCCGAACAGGGCGAAGATCGCGCTGCCGATGGTCCAGTGCAGGGCCAGCGTGTTGGGATGCCGCACGCCGCCGCGGCGCATCGCCGCATAGGCGTAGATGGCCATGGCCGCCAGCGCCAGCGGCTCGAGCGCGCTGAAGAAGCCGCCGATCGGCAGCCAGATCTGCGGCACGCCCACCCAGTAATAGTGGTGCGCCGTGCCGAGGATGCCGGCGAAGAACACCAGGCCCACGATCACGTACAGCCACTTCTCCATCACCTCGCGGTCGATGCCCGAGAGGCGGATCAGGAGGTAGGCGAGGAAGCCGGCCATGATCATCATCCACACGCCCTCGACCCACAGGTGGATGGTCCACCAGCGGTAGAAGATCGAGACGGTGTAGTTCTCGTAGTGCAGCAGCGCCGGGACGTAGAGCACCGCGGACAGCGCGAGGCCGCCCAGCAGCACGCCCTCGGTGGTGGTGAAGCGGCCGGATTTCCGGATGGTCATGCCGATGTTGTAGAGGAACATCAGCATGCAGATGACGATCACGAGCTTGTGCGGCAGCGGCTGCTCGAGCAGCTTGTTGCCGGTGCCGTAGCGGAACAGGTAGCCGATGACCGCGGTCACCCCCATCACCGTCCACAGCCCCAGCTGCCAGTAGGCGATCTTCGTGCTGTGCAGCTCGGTGCGCGATTCGTCCGGCACCATCCAGTAGGTGGCGCCCATGAAGCCGGTCAGCACCCAGACGATCAGCAGGTTGGTGTGGATCGTCTTGGTGACGTCGAAGGGCAGGACGTACAGCAGCGGGTCCGGCCCGAGGTACTTCGCGGCCGACAGCAGCCCGAACACGATCTGCAGCCCGAACAGCACCATCGCCACGGCGAAGTACCAGTAGGCCACCGATTGGGACTTGTAGCGCATGGACGTTCTCCCCGGGCGGCCGCAGGGCCGGCCCGTTCTATTTCAAGGTTCCAAGGAAGGCCACGAGCTGGTCGACCTGCTCCGCCGTCAGGCTTTCCGCGTAGGTGTTTGGCATGAACGACGTGCCCTCGGCCGAGTACATCGCCCCTGGCACCAGGTGCGCGCTGGGATCGACGATCGACTCGCGGATGTAGCCGTCCACGTCGGTCGCGCTGCCGGTGTAGTCCGGGGATGCGATGGTTTCCGCCGCGCGTCCGGCCATGCCGGCCAGCGAAGGCCCGGCGAGCTGGACGCCGGGCTGCAGCGAATGGCAGGCGGTGCAGACCGGCACCGCCGTGCCGAACAGGTTCTCGCCGATCGCCCGCGGATCGCTGTCCTCGCGCACCGGCCGCACCGCCCGGGCCTCGGCGGCCCCCGCCGCCGTGCCCTGCGCGGCCACGATGGTGGTCCCGCCGGCCACCAGGATCGGCCGCGGCGGCCAGCCCTGGTTGTCGACCTTCGACACCCAGTCGAGGAACTTCACCAGGTTCTCGATCTCGACGTCGCTGAGGTCTTGCGTCGGCATCAGCCGGCGATGGCGCTGCTCGTCGTAGAACTGCGAGGGATCGCGCATGTAGGCCTTGAGGTAGGCTTCGCCGCGGTGCTGGGCGATCGTGGTCAGGTCGGGCGCGTAGTAGGCGCCTTCGCCGAAGAGCGTGTGGCAGTTGATGCAGTTGTACTTGTGCCAGACATCCTTGCCGTGGGTGACTTCGGGCGTGATGTCCTGCGCGTTGGTCAGCTCGCCGAAGCGCATGTGGCTGTGCACGGTCAGGCCGACGAAGGCCACGGCGGCGAGGCCCGTGGCGACGATGGCGAAGACCCGGGATTGCCGCTTGTTCATGGGTCGCTCCTCAGACAGCGATCGAGGGCCAGTAGGAAATCGCCGTGTAGGCGGCGTAGGCGACGGCCACCGCCATCAGCAGCAGCACCACGGTTCCCAACCATCGGACGGCCACGGCCAACCGTATCGCGTTCATACGCATGCTCCCCGGATTCGCGCTCTCAGGGCATACCGACCCGCGCGTCCCTACTCTGCCACCGTCGTCGGCCCGGCGCATTGTGCGCTGCAACGGTTGGCCCCGCGCCGGAGCAGCGGGAGCACGCGGTCCAGCGGCAGGGCGGGCACGGTCCCGCGGTGCCCGGGCACCGTCGCCGCGCGGAACATCGAATTGACGATGGCCTCCTCCGTGGCTTCCGCGGCCGCTTCGAACAGCGGCGTGATCGCGTCGTTGGCCAGCACGTCGACGCGGTGCACGCCCAGGCCCTGGATCCTGCGTGCCGCGGGCGCGGTCGAGAACGCGATCACGTAGTCGCCCGAGCCGTTGCTCATGTTGCCGCCGGTCCGGCCGAGGCCGAGCAGCGCGCGCGTCCCCAGGCGGCGCAGCAGCCGCGCGTCGAGCGGCGCGTCGGTCGCCACCACGATCATGATGCTGCCGTCGCCGCCGTCCAGCGGCGCGTCGCCGCCGGCGCCCGCCGCCGCCAGCGCCTCGCGCTGCAGGCCGTCCAGCGGCACGCCGTCGATGGTGAGCCGGCCGCCGAAGTTGCTTTGCACCAGCACGCCCACGGTGTAGCCGCCTTCGGTCCCTTCCAGGACGCGCGAACTGGTGCCGATGCCGCCCTTCCAGCCGAAGGCGACGGTTCCGGTGCCGGCGCCGACCGCGCCCTCGTCGACGTTGGCGGTGGATGCGTTCTCCAGCGCCTCGCGCACGTGCCGCGGCGTGATCGCGCGCGCGCGGATGTCGTTGAGAAAGCCGTCGTTGGTTTCGCCCACCACCGGATTGAGCGAGCGCACCGCCTCCATGCCCGGCCGCGCCAGCTGCCATTCCACCAGCGCATCGGCCGCGCGCCAGACGCCGAGGGTGCCGGTGAGCAGGACCGGGGTCTCGAGTTCGCCGAGTTCCTCGACCTGGGTCGCTCCGACCAGCTTGCCGTAGCCATTGCCGACCACGATCGCCGCGGGCACGCGCTCGCGATACAGGTCGCCGCCGTGGGGGACGATCGCGGTGACCCCGGTGCGCAGCCGCCCGCCCTCGACCACGGTGGCGTGGCCGACCGCGACCCCGGGCACGTCGACGATGGCGTTGAGCGGCCCCGGCGCGCGCACGCCGACCACCACGCCGGCATCCCGGGCCCGCGGCCGCTCCGGCCCGTCGGCGCCAGCCGCTCCGGCCGCCCCCGTCGACAGCGCCGCCGCGACCACCAGCGGGACCACCCCCCTCCAACGATGTCCCGCCATGCACGCCTCCAGCCGGTCCGCACCATTCCGGCCGAGTGTACGCACCGCGCCGCCGCGGATCAGCCGTCGACGATGCGCCCGTCCACGAGCGTGATGGTCCGGTCGCAGGTGGCCGACAGCCGCGGGTCGTGGGTCACCACCAGCACCGCGCAGCCCACCTGTTCGTTGAACCGCCGCAGCAACGCGAAGACTTCGGCCGCGGTCTTCGTGTCGAGGTTGCCCGTCGGTTCGTCGGCGAGGAGCAGCGCCGGCCTGGTCACCAGCGCGCGCGCGATCGCCACCCGCTGCTGCTGGCCCCCCGACAGCTGGTCGGGCTTGCGATCGGAGAACCCTCCGCGGCCGACTTCGGCCAGCAGCCCGCGCGCCGCGTCCGTGATTTCGCGGTCGGGCTTCCCGTTGGCGACCATCCACGGCATCAGCACGTTCTCCAGCGCGGTGAAGGCGCCGATCAGGTGGTGGAACTGGAACACGAAGCCGATGTGGCGCGAGCGCAGCGCGGTGCGCCCTTCGTCGTCCATGTCGCGCGTGGCCTGGCCCCGCAGGTAGAGCTCGCCCTGGGTCGGCGAGTCGAGCAGGCCGATCAGGTTGAGCAGGGTGCTCTTGCCCGAGCCCGACGGCCCGACCAGCGCGGCGAAGTCGGCGCTGTCGAGCCGCAGGTCGATGCCGTGCAGCACTTCGACCTCGTTCGGCCGGCCGATGTTGTAGGACTTGCGCAGCCCCTCCAGGCGCAGCACTTCGCGCGGCTCAGCCACGGATCGCCTCCACCGGGTCGAGCCGCGACGCGCGCGAGGCCGGCACCAGGGCCGCGCCCATGCCGGCGACCGTGGCCAGCGCCATCGCGGCGGGCACCAGCAGCGGCGGCAGCGGGATGAAGAACAGCCCCGGGCCGAAGTTGTTGAAGGCCGCCACCAGGCCCAGGCCGGAGAGCGCGCCGATGGCCGAGCCGGCGAGTCCCAGCACCGCGCCCTGCACCAGGAACACGCGCAGCATCTGCGCGCGCCGCGTGCCCATCGCCCGCAGGATGCCGATCTCTCGCGTGCGCTGGGCCACGCTCACCGCGAGCACGCTGGCGATGCCGAGCGCGACCGAGATCGCGACGAACACGCTGATCATCGTGGTCGACAGGCTCTGCGAGCTCAGCGCGTTCATCAGCTGCGCGTTGGTCTCCATCCAGCTCTCGGCCTGCAGGCCGGTCAGTCCGTGGATGCGCGCGGCGATCCGGTCCGCGCCGAACAGGTCGTCCACGGTCACGTCGATCACGGTCACTCCGCCGGGAAGCGCGAGCAGCGACTGCGCCTGCTTCAGGTCGACGTACACATAGCGCGCGTCGAGCTCGCGCACGCCGAGCTCGAAGATCCCGGCGATGTTGACCACGGCGCCGCGGCCGTCGCCGGCCTCCAGCCGAAGCTTGCCGCCAAGGCGCAGCCCGAGGTCCTCGGCCAGCTTGCGCCCGGCCACGGCGTTGCCCGAGCCCACCAGCAGCCGGCCCTCGACCATGCTGTCGTCCAGCGGGATCACCCGCAGGTAGCGCGGCAGGTCGACGCCGACCAGCGCCACCGACTCGACCGCGGTGCCGCGGCGACCGAAGGCCGGGCCCGACACCACCGGCGACACCGCGGTGACGCCGGGCAGCGCGTCGAGCACGTCCCGCACCCCGATCCAGTTGTCGATCGGGCGCAGCGCCTGCGGGCGCGGGTCCTCCAGCACCAGCCGCAGCGTCCCGTCCGGCGCCGGCGCGATGCGGTTCACCTCGCGCGGGGCCTCCACGCGCACGTGCGACTGCGTGCCCAGGGTCCGCTCGATGATGTTCTCCTGCAGCCCCGCGATCAGCGCGGTGACGAACACGATCACCGCCACGCCCACCGCGATGCCGAACAGGATCAGCAGGGTCTGCGCGCGCCCCTGGCGCAGGAAGCGCATGGCGATGGGGGACTCGAGCCACATCGCCTAGTTGAACTGGACCGGCAGCTCGCCGCGCGTGGCGCTGCCGGCCTCCGGCACGGGCTGGCCGTCGATGCGCACGCGATCGCCGTCGGCGGGCAGCGCGTCGGGAC
>JAAZHF010000177.1 GCA_012510865.1 Gammaproteobacteria bacterium | reverse complement strand
CGCGACCGGTCCGGCGACGATTCGCCTGCTGCCGCCGCTTGTGATCACGGATGAGCAGCTCGCGGACGCCGTGACACGGCTCGGCGCTCTGCTCTGACGCGACATCAGCTTCAACTGACTCGTATTCAGTCATGCGTCCAACGCGCCCACCAAGGTGTGCGCAGACGCACACCGTGGTACTCTGGCGTACCGCATTTTTACATGCCAGCTAAAGAAAGTCGCTGGTTGAGATGTCGCTCGCTCCAAGAGAAACGGCGCCGCTGGGCGCCGGCACCGGCCTAGAGGAACTGCTCGACGGCGTGAGGGAGTTCGCCCAGGCGGAGATCGACGCCCGCACTCCGGTTCCCGACGTGCCGCTCACCGGCAGTGGCGTGTCCGCGATCGAGCAGGCCGCGGTCGCTGCCGGCCTGCTCGACGACGAGCCGGGCGGTACCGGGCTCTGGGCAGGAGATGCCGAGAGGGCGCAGTTCTCGGTCCTCGCGCTGCGGATCCTGGCCCGCAGTTCCGCCGCCGCCGCGCTCCACCTGCACAACACCGCGCTGGCACGCCGCGTCTGCAACACGCTGTGGGACTGCGAAGCGGCCCCCGGAACCACGCTCACGCTGACGGGGCGTCTCGGGCTCCCGGGTGCCGCGCTCGGGCGCTGGCTTGCCGGGCACGAACTGGATGCTGACGACCACTCAGTGCTCGCAGACGCCTACGGCGGGCGCGAACGGATCCGCTGGACGACGGCACGTGACAACCGTTGGATCACTGCCCGGTACGCCACAGACGGGGACGGGGCCGGGACGATGACGTTGTCGGTCTTCGCGGGTGGCGGGGAGGAGCTTCCCGCCGCCCACGGCCTCGACGGCCTCGCAGCGATACGGCAGCCGGCGGCCGCACCCGAGCGTTCGGAGCCGGTCGACCCGGCGACGTTGAGTGAACTGCTCTTCGCGCAGCAACTCGGCGTCGTCGCGGTTGCTCAGGGCGCGACCGATGCCGCCCTTCGGCTGGCCCGCGCTTATGCCGTGGCGCGCCGCCAGGGTGGTGGGCCGATCATCGCGCACGACGCCGTGGCGCTGATGCTGGCCGATGCGGCCGGCGCGCAGCAGACGGTCGCCGGCGGCGTATCGGGAATATTGGCGGGGACCGGCCCGGCCCGTGATCTCGCGGCGGTCGTCGACCTGCGACGGGCGGCGCTGCCGGCGCTGCGCACGGCCGTCGACCACGCGATGCAGGTCCACGGCGGGATCGGCTACATGCGCGACACCGGGGTGGAGCACCGCTGGAGAGATCTGGGTTCGCTGAGCGTGCTGGCCGGGACGCCAGATCAACTGGGGCTGCTGTCGGCCGCGCTGCGGATGCCGGGCGCCGCGCGCCATGAGCCGGGGGATCTGGGCGCCGGGGACCGCATCGCAGGCCATGTCAGCCCGATGGCGGTGCTGGCCCTCCAACCGGCCCTGCGGCGGCAGCCCCTGCTTCGCGCCACCGCCGCATACCGGCCAGAGGATCCGTGGGAACGCGACACGCGGGACCTGCCGCGGGCGCTGCGGGCGCTGCGGCGTGAACTCCGGGATTTCGCGGCGACCCACATCGAGCCGCTCGCACTGCAGACCGACCGCGCCGGCATCGACTCCGGGACTCGTCCGGCCCAGATCGACGCCCTGATGGTGACCGCCGGCCGCGCCGGGCTGCTGGGCGACATGCTGCCGCGCCCGGTCGGATCCGGCTCGGTTGCGCGTTACAGGTCGCTG
>JAAZHF010000176.1 GCA_012510865.1 Gammaproteobacteria bacterium | reverse complement strand
TGGCGCAGCGCGGGCGCTCCCCCGAGCCGGAACCGGCAGACCTGCCCGCCCCTCACGATGCACTCCATGTGGTGCACGGTCCGTCCGGTGGCGGCTTCCATGTAGGCGAGGTCGAACCGGCACACCTGAGGGTGCTGCCTCGCCAGCGAATGGAACACGCAGTTGAAGGCTTCCACCTGCCACTCCCCGCCATGGCGGGCCGGAACGGCTTCGTAGCCGAGCGCGTCCAGGCGCTGCGCGAGGGCGCGTGCCAGGGCCTCGCCCTGCTCCGCCTTCAGCGAGGACTGCGTGGCGGCGACGGTCGAACCCAGCTCCTCCAGCATGGCGCCCACCTCGGCTTCGCCGATGCGCTCGAGCAGCTGGGAGATGAGCGCCGCGGCAATGGCGCCGTAATTGCGCGGGAAGAGTTCGTCCTTCGCGGCGGTTAGGGCATAGCGCGCCTGCGGTCGGCCACCGGTGGCCCGCGGTTCGACGCGTTCCACCAGACCGCGCACGATCAGCGGGGTCAAGTGCTGGCGCACGGCGTTGTGGCTCACGCGAAGCCGCTGGCAGAGCTCCTCCACGCCGGCGCCGCCGCGGGCCAGCAGCAGCTGCCGCAGCAGCCGCTGCCGGGTGTCCCCGAACTGCGCAAGCCCCTGCATCGTCACCGCTCAGGCGGCCTTGTCCGGGAACTGCGCGGCGATGCCGGCGGCCAGGGCATCGGCGATCATGTCCATGTGCGATTGCATCGCGGTCCACTCGGCGGCCTCGCCCGCGGTGTCGCCCGCAAGGATCAGGTCGACCTGCTGCGAATGGTGGGCGCCGTGCGCCAGCAGCATGCCCTTGAGCGTGTCTTCGGGCCAGTTGGGATTGGCGCCTGCGAGGAAGCCGGCGATCTCGCCTGCATTCGCGGTGAGGTCGTCCATCGCCCTGGCCGACGCATCCGCGTTGCCGGCAGCGCGGGCATCGGTCATGTCCTTCACCGCGCCCCAGTGGACGCCAAGCAGGACCAGCATCCGGTCGCCGGCGGCATCGCCGTAGAAGCCGGCGACGGCGCTGCTGATCTGCTTCGCGTTCTCGACGACCGCGTCGGCCGAGGCCGCTGCGCCGGTTCCATCGCCGGCGTGCACGGCCAGCGTATAGTCGCGCGCATGCACGATGTGGCCGTGCCAGAGTTCGCGCATCGCGGCCTGCAGCTGCGGCGCGGCTACGCCGGCGTCTTCCGCGGTGGCATCGGGGCCGGCCGCGGTCGCGGGCGCAGCCGGGGCGGCGGACGCTGCGTTGGCGGCAGCGGTCCCGCCCGGGGCGGCCTGGTCGACCGGCGCCTGGTTGCAGGCCGCGAGGGCGATCGCGAGGGCGATGGCGATCGGTGTGGCTGAAGCATGCATGGGAAGTCTCCCGGTGACGTCGCGAAGCGCGACCCCACCATGCTGAATGCTGCTCCACTATTCCACATGTCCGCATGTGGAAAGCGCGCCATTGCTACGAATGGTCAACCCCGGGCTGTCCGGGAGCGCGAACGGCCCCCTTCCGCAGCGTATTCAGGCTGGCCGCAGCCTTCACGGCGGGTCGACGTATGCCAACCCATGCTGAAGAGGGGTCCGGGGGCCTGCCGGAAAGGCCGCTATATTCCGGGATCCCCCACGAAGGAGATTTGCCATGTTCCCGACCAAGCAGCATCTGCTGACGGCGCGTACGCTCGGCGTGGCGATCATCGCCACCATCGGCCTCTCGGCCTGCGCCACCTACGACGACGAGTTCGCCGGAATCAATTCGCGCCTCGACCGCCTCGACACCCAGGTGCAGGGGGCCGCCCAGAGCGCCGAGTCCGCCAACCAGGCGGCGCAGCGGGCCAACCAGCGCCTCGACCAGGTGGAAAGCCGCGTCCAGCAGCTGGAAGCCGCTCCCCGCCGCGTCCCGCGCGGCTGATCACGCCTGCCCGGCCGCGGACGCGGCCCGGGCCCGGACCCGGTGGCACCTTGCAGGCCACCGGTTTCCTCGCCTGCGGCCCGTTTCCGGGCAGAGGACCGACCCATCCGTACGTACGCGCATTCCGTGATCCGCACCTTCCCTGCCACCCTGGCCCTTGTCCTGGCACTGGCGACCGCCGGCGCCGTCCATGCCGATGATGCCGTCGCGCATCCGGCCTCCGCCGTCGACCAGCTCCCACCCGACCAGGAGGTGGCGGACACCGTCATCCAGCTCGCCGGCTGGGTGGTCGCGACCGACGACAGCGCCGGCTATCCCTTCGCGGTCATCGACAAGGCCGCGGCCCAGATCCTGGTGTCCGGAGGCGACGGTCGCCTGCGCGGAGCCGCACCCGGGCTGTTCGGGTCGGCGGTCGGCGACCACACCGCCCCCGGCGTCGCGGGGCTCGCGCTCCGCGAGATCCCCGGGCGCGACCGCACGAC
>JAAZHF010000018.1 GCA_012510865.1 Gammaproteobacteria bacterium | reverse complement strand
GCGGCGCCGGTCACGCTCGCGGAGATCCGCGGCCGGGCCGACGAGCTGGGCGAGGAATTCGCCCTGATCCGCAAGGGAAGCCGGCTGGCGGTGCTGCCCGTGACCGCCGCGCAGTGGAAGATCCTGCTGTCCATGGAACCGAAATGAGCGAAGCAAAGCGCCTGGCCGGCGAGAAGGCCATGGACTGGGTCGAGGACGACATGGTGGTGGGCGTCGGCACCGGCTCCACCGTCGCGCATTTCATCGACGCCCTGGCCGGGATGAAGGATCGCATCGCGGGCGCCGTGTCGAGCTCCGAGCAGAGCACGCAGCGGCTGCGCGGCCACGGCATCGAGGTGCTCGACCTCAACGCCTGCGGACCGATCCCGCTGTACGTCGACGGCGCCGACGAATGCGACCCCGGACGCCGCCTGATCAAGGGCGGCGGGGCGGCGCTCACGCGCGAGAAGATCATCGCCGAGGCGGCGCGGACCTTCGTCTGCATCATCGACCCGAGCAAGGAGGTCGAGGTGCTGGGGCGGTTCCCGCTGCCGATCGAGGTGGTGCCGATGGCCCGCAGCCTGGTCGGCCGCGAGATCGTCGCGTTGACCGGGGGCCAGCCGGTCTGGCGGCAGGGCACGGTCACCGACAACGGCAACTGGGTGCTGGACGTGCACGGGCTCTCGATCAGCGACCCGGTGGCACTGGAACAGCTGCTCAACCAGGTCCCCGGCGTGGTCAGCGTGGGATTGTTCGCGCGACGCCCCGCCGACGTGGTGATCGTCGGCGGGACGCCTCCGCGGATCCGCTGAGGCGCGGTCGGGGCCGCGCGGCTTCGGTCAGCCGCCGATCTCTTCGTCGTAGGTGACGCTGAGGTAGTGCAGGGCAGTGCCCGGGCCGAGCTTGCACTGCACTGCGGGGCGGAAGATGTGTTCCGGATTGCCGGCGATCTCGACCGGCTGCCAGGTCAGCGCCGCACCGCGCCCACCACCCACCACGAGGATCGTCTTCGGGCGGTAGATGGCATCGGTTTCGGTACCGGTCTGCATGCCGTCGATGAAGGTGCAGGTCACCGCGCCGGTGAGCCCGCTGATCGCCCCGACCTCGGCCAGCACCTTCATTGCACCCCGCCCGCCAGGACGGGGGTCGCCGCGCAGCGCACAGGACACGAATGCATCCTTGGTGCCCTCGTTCACCAGGGCCAGGGGGCGCGAACGCAGCTGGGCCGCGTAGACGCTCGTCGCGCCGTGGCAGATCGAGGCCGCGCCCTGGATGTCGTAGCGCTGCTTCTCGGCCGCGCCGGCCGGGCCGGCCGCGGCGGCTGCAAGCACGATGCCCGCGAGCGCGGCGTGCAGTGCGGGCCGCTGCCCGCGGACCTCAGGCGCCGACATCTTCGTTGTACTCGCGGCGGGTGTGCTGCAGGGCGGTCTCGGGCGGAAGGATGCAGCTGAGCGACGGCCTGTCGATCCCCGAAGGCTTCGCATTGTCCACGTCGCCCGGGACCCAGGAGATCTCGGCGGAGCCGCCGGCCGGGATGCTGACCGTCTTCGGGATGTAGCTGGCGAACACCAGGTTGCCGGTCTGGTGGCCGTTGACCAGGGTGCAGGTCACGTTGTGCGCGGTCGGGGCGAAGTTGCCGACGACGACCGACAGCAGCTTGGCACCGCGTTCGCTCCCGGTCTTGTCGTCGCCCTGCCAGTTGCAGGTGACGTAGATGAGCGACGAGGACTCATTCGCGACCGCCAGCGGGCGGTAGCGGGTGCCGGCCGCGAAGGCGTGGGTCGAGGCCTTGCACATCCCGGTCGCACCCTGCACATCGACGCGCTGCACTTCCGCGGCCGCGGCGCCGAAGGACAGGCCGAGCAGGCAGCCGGCGGAAAGGAGGAGACAGCTGGCACGAAGCATGAACATCACCCGCTACGGAGGAAAGTCGCCCACGTTATCCGAGCCCGGCGCGGCACGCAAGGTCGCGTTGGCGCGCCAGGGAATCGCCCAAAAAGAAAGACCCCGCAGCCAGTGGCTGCGGGGTCCGGGATGAAAACCCTGGCGATGACCTACTCTCGCATGCGCGGGGCACACTACCATCGGCGCGTCTGCGTTTCACTTCCGAGTTCGGGATGGGATCGGGTGGTTCCACAGTGCTATGT
>JAAZHF010000175.1 GCA_012510865.1 Gammaproteobacteria bacterium | reverse complement strand
TGGCCCGACCGCGCGCGCTCCATGGCGCGGCGCATGCCCTGGCTGGCCATGCCCACGGTCAGGCCGGCGATGGTGGTCTCGTCCAGCGGGGTGTCGATCACGCGCAGGTCGCCGAACTCGGCGTGCAGCCCGGCGGTGGCGCGGAACACGCCGCCGTTCACGCCGACGTCCTCGCCCAGCACCACCACCGAGCTGTCGTTGCGCATCTCGTACGCGAGCGCTTGGGTGATGGCCTCGATCAGGGTGATCGCGGCCGGCGCCTGGTCCTTCGCCGCGGCGCTCACGAACGCTTCTCCGCGGCGATGGCGGCGGCGCGCTGCTCGAGCAGGTCGGCCGGCGGATCGGCGTAGAGGTAGTCGAACATGGCTTCCACGGGCTGCACCTTGCTCTCCAGGTAGGCGTTGATCTCTTCGTCGACCATGCGCCCGGACTCCTCGATCCAGGCGTTTTCCTGTGCCTCGTCCCACACGCCCTGGGCGGTGAGCCAGGTGCGCAGGCGGGTCACCGGGTCGCGCTTCCAGGCGTCCTTGACCTCGGCCTCGTCGCGGTAGCGGCGGGCGTCGTCGGCGGTGGTGTGGTCGTGCAGGCGGTAGGTCATGAACTCGATCACGCTGCCGCCCTGGCCCGACCGCGCGCGCTCCATGGCGCGGCGCATGCCCTCGAGCACGGCGAACAGGTCGTTGCCGTCCACCTGCAGGCAGTGCAGGCCGCCGGCGAAGCCCTTCTGGGCCAGCGTCTTGGCGCCGGTCTGCGCCTTGCGTGGGACCGAGATCGCCCAGCCGTTGTTGATGATGCACTGGATGAAGGGCAGCGAGAACGCGCCGGCGGAGTTGATCGCGGCGTAGGTGTCGGTCTTCGACGAGCCGCCGTCGCCGCAGCAGGTCACGGCCACGCGGTCCTCTCCGCGGAGCTTGAACGACAGCGCCGCGCCGGCGGCGTGCAGGCACTGGGTGGCGATCGGCACGCACCAGGGGAAGTCGTGCTTCGGGCCCGAGAAGTCGTTGCCGCGCTCGTCGCCGCCCCAGTACATCAGGACGTCGCGCGGCTTCACGCCGCGCATGAACTGCGCGCCGTACTCGCGGTAGCTGGGGGCGAACACGTCCTCGGGGCGCATCGAGGCGCCGATGCCGATGTGCGAGGCCTCGTGGCCGAGGCACGCGGCATAGGTGCCGAGCTTGCCGGTGCGCTGCAGCGCGATGGCCTTGGCGTCGAAGGTACGGACCATCAGCATCTGCTTGAACAGCGGCAGGATCCCGGCCGCCGACGGTGCTTCGGGCGGCAGTTCGGCCACCAGGGTCCCGTCGGGGCCCAGGTACTGGAGGTATTCGATTTCGAAGGTCGCGGCAACGCTCATGCGGTCACGTGCTCGGTCATCCACGGGAGCCGGACATGATACCCGGTGCGCGGACGCCGGGCGTTGCGCGTTGCGGCACGCCGCCCGCAAGCCTCTGGCCGGAAAAGGAAAAGGGGAGCGCGGCCGGGCCGCGCTCCCCTCGTCGGGACGATTCCGGGC
>JAAZHF010000174.1 GCA_012510865.1 Gammaproteobacteria bacterium | reverse complement strand
CGCCGCCGCGACCGGCGAGACCGGGGCAGCGGTCGCCACCGTCCCGTCCCCCGAGCTGCACGGCAGCGGCGCCGCGCCCGCCGACGCCGGGGGCGACAACGCGATGCGCAGCCCTCCGCCCGCGACCGCGCGCGGAGGGCTGGCCCTGGCCCTGCTGCTTGCGCTCGCCGGGGGCGTGCTGCTCAACGTCATGCCCTGCGTGCTGCCGATCCTTTCGCTCAAGGTGCTGGGCCTGGCCCAGGGCGGCGCCAGCCGCGCCAGCGCGCGCAGCCACGCGCTCTGGTACACGGCCGGCGTACTGGCGGCCTTTGCCGTGACCGGCCTGGCCGTGCTCGGACTGCGCGCTGCCGGACAGGCGCTGGGCTGGGGCTTCCAGCTGCAGCAGCCGGCGTTCGTCGCCGCCCTCGTGCTGCTGATGTCGGCCGTCGGACTGAGCCTGTCGGGGGTGTTCAGCGTCGGCGGCAGCGCCAACCTCGGCCACGGCCTCGCCGCGCGCACCGGGCCGGTCGGCGACTTCTTCACCGGTGTCCTGGCCTGCGTGGTCGCGAGTCCCTGCATCGCGCCCTTCATGGGCGGCGCGCTGGCCTATGCGTTCACCGCTTCGGCGGGAGCCGCGCTGCTGGTCTTCCTGGCGCTGGGCCTGGGGCTGGCGCTGCCTTTCCTCGCCGTGGGCTTCGTGCCGGCGCTCGCCGGGCGCCTGCCCAGGCCCGGCGCCTGGATGGAAACGCTCAAGCAGGCCCTGGCCTTCCCCATGTACCTGACCGCGGTCTGGCTCGCCTGGGTGCTCGGCCGCCAGCGCGGGGGCGACGCGATGGCCGGGGTCGCCGCCGGCGTCGCGGTGATGGCGTTCGCGCTGTGGTGGCTGGAACGCGCCCGGCTGCGCGGCGGATGGACGCGCCGCCTGGCCCCGCTCGCGCTGCTGCTGCTGGCGCTGTCCTCGCCCTGGTTCGCGGGCCGCCTGCCGCCGCCGGCCGCAGCCGCCACGGCCGAGGCCGGCAGCGTCCCCTATTCGGCCGACGCGCTGCGCGAGCTGCGCGCGGCCGGCACCCCGGTCTTCGTCAACATGACTGCCGACTGGTGCGTCACCTGCAAGGCCAACGAGCGCAGCACGCTCTCCGGCGACGCCTTCCGCGAGGCCCTGCGCCGGACCGGCACGACCTACATGGTCGGCGACTGGACCAGCGTGGATCCCGCGATCAGCGCCTTCCTCGAGGAACACCGCGCGGTCGGCGTGCCGCTGTACGTGGTCTATCCGCGGGGCGGCGGCGAGGGCGAGGTGCTGCCGGCGGTGCTCGATCCCGGCACCGTGGTCGCGGCGCTGGAACGGGCGGCCGGCCGATGAGCACGCGCACGATCCTGCTGGTGGCGCTGGCGGCGGGCGTGCTCGGCGTGGTCGCCGGGCTCGCGGTGAACGGCCCCGGCCCGCTGCTGCGCACCGAGCTGGGACAGCGCGCGCTGCAGGGCGCGATGGAGGCGGTGGCCCCGCCCGCGCCCGACGGCCTGGCCGTGGCCCGGCGCGGCGAACCGGTGCCGGCCATCACCCTGCCCGGCCTCGACGGGGACCCGCGGACCCTGCCGGCCGACTTCGACGGCCGGCCGCTGCTGGTCAACCTCTGGGCAAGCTGGTGCGGGCCCTGCATCGACGAGATGCCCGAACTCGACCGCTTCGCGGCGGCGCAGGGCGGGGACGGCATCCAGGTGGTCGGCATCGCGCTCGACGACCGGGACGCCGTCGTCGAGTTCCTGCAGCGCATCCCGGTGCGCTACCCGATCCTGCTCGACGCCCCGGGCCCCCGGGACTCCGGCGTGCAGCTCGGCAATGCGCGCGGCGTCCTCCCCTACACGGCCCTGGTGTCCGCGGACGGCCGCCTGCTCAAGCAGCGCATCGGGCCGTTCACCGACGGCGAACTCGACGGCTGGGCGCGCATCGGCGACTGATTCAAACAAGCGATTAAAACAGCGCTTTGTCGCAAAACTTCGGCGATCTGGACACGATCCGCCGCTTGCCGCAGACTGGCGGCCGTTTTTGACGACGGCCTCCCGCGCCCCAGAATGGACAGGCTCCTGGTCCTCCACGGCCCCAACCTCAACCTGCTCGGCAGCCGGGAACCGGAGGTCTACGGCCGCCAGGCGCTGGCGGAGATCGACGCCCGCCTGCGCGCCCGGACGGAGTCCGCGGGGCGCGCCTTCGAGAGCGTGCAGTCGAACGCGGAGCATGTCCTGGTGGAGCGCGTGCAGGCCGCCGCCGGCGATGGCACCTGCTTCATCCTGCTCAACCCGGCCGCCTTCACCCACACCTCGGTGGCCCTGCGCGACGCGCTCGCCGCGGTCGCGATCCCCTTCATCGAAGTGCACCTGTCCAATCCCCACGCCCGCGAGCCCTTCCGCCGCCAGAGCTACTTCAGCGACCTCGCGGTCGGCATCGTGTCCGGCTTCGGCGCGAACAGCTACTCGCTTGCACTGGATGCCGCCCTGGCGCGCCTGGCGCGCCTGGCGCCGGCATCCTGACCCGATTTCCATCGCCGGCGCCCCGCGCCCGGCCCCACCCGAGAGGCCCGCATGGACCTGAGAAAAATCAAGAAGCTGATCGACCTGCTCGAAGACTCGAACCTCGCCGAGATCGAGATCAAGGAGGGCGAAGAATCCGTCCGCCTGGCACGCACGCCGCGCGGCGGCTACGCGCCGCCCCAGGTGCAGCACGTCCCGGCCCCCGAGGCCGCCGGCCCGGTGATGCCGATGCAGTCGCCCGTGCAGGCGGCCACCGGCGGCCGTCCGGCGGAGCCCACGGGGCCGGCGCTGCCCGACGGCCACGTGGTGCGCTCGCCGATGGTCGGCACCTTCTACGCGTCGCCGGCCCCGGACAAGCCGCCGTTCGTGGCCGTGGGCCAGGCCGTCGCCGCCGGCGACACCCTGGCCATCGTCGAGGCGATGAAGATGTTCAACCCGATCGAGGCCGACGTGGCGGGCACCGTGCTCGCGATCGTGGCCGAGAACGGGCAGCCGGTCGAGTTCGACCAGCCGCTGTTCGTGATCGGCTGAGGCGGCGGCCATGCTCGACAAGGTCGTCATCGCCAACCGCGGCGAGATCGCGCTGCGCATCCTGCGGGCCTGCCATGCGCTGGGCATCCGGACGGTCGCGGTGCACTCCACCGTCGACCGCAACCTCAAGCACGTCGCCATGGCCGACGAATCGGTGTGCATCGGCCCGGCGCCGTCGCCGCAGAGCTACCTCGACATGGCCAGCATCATCGCCGCGGCCGAAGTGACCGACGCCCAGGCGATCCACCCCGGCTACGGCTTCCTCGCCGAGAACGCCGACTTCGCCGAGCGCGTGGAGCAGTCGGGCTGCGTCTTCATCGGCCCCAAGGCCGACACCATCCGCCTGATGGGCGACAAGGTCGAGGCGATCAAGGCGATGCAGGCCGCGGGCGTGCCCTGCGTGCCCGGCAGCGGCGGCCCCCTGGGCGACGACGCCGCCGAGAACATCCGCATCGCGCGCGAGATCGGCTATCCGGTGATCGTCAAGGCCGCCGGCGGGGGCGGCGGCCGCGGCATGCGCGTGGTGCAGACCGAGGCCGCGCTTCCCGGCGCCATCGCCACCACCAAGCAGGAAGCCAAGGCGGCCTTCGGCAACGACATGGTCTACATGGAGAAGTTCCTCGAGAACCCGCGCCACGTGGAGATCCAGGTGCTGGCCGACGGCCAGGGCAACGCGATCCACCTGGGCGAGCGCGACTGCTCGATGCAGCGCCGCCACCAGAAGGTGGTCGAGGAGGCACCGGCGCCGGGCATCACCCCGGAGATGCGCGAGGAGATCGGCCGCGTGTGCGTGGAGGCCTGCCTGCGCATCGGCTACCGCGGCGCCGGCACCTTCGAGTTCCTGTTCGAGGACGGGCGCTTCTACTTCATCGAGATGAACACCCGCATCCAGGTGGAGCACCCGGTCACCGAGATGGTCACCGGCATCGACCTGATCCGCGAACAGCTGCTGATCGCGGCGGGACGGCCGCTCTCGATCCGCCAGGAGGACGTGGTCCTGCGCGGCCACGCCATCGAGTGCCGGATCAACGCCGAGGACCCCGACAGCTTCCTGCCCTCGCCCGGGCTGATCCAGCACTTCCATGCCCCGGGCGGGCCCGGCGTGCGCGTGGACAGCCATGTCTACGAGGGCTACCGGGTGCCATCGAACTACGACTCGATGATCGGCAAGCTGATCGTGCACGGCGCCGACCGCGAGCAGGCGATCTGCCGCATGCGCGTGGCGCTGAGCGAGATGGTGATCGACGGCATCAAGACCAACATCCCGCTGCAGCAGCGGATCCTCGCGGACGGGGGCTTCGAGAAGGGTGGGCGCAACATCCACTACCTCGAGAAGCGCCTGGCCGAGCGCAAGGACAAGTCGCTCTCCCTGGCCTGACCGCGCGCCCGCCCTCCTCCAGCGCGCCGCCGGCACCATGCGGCGGCGCGTCATGGGGTGGCGGCCCGCCTCGCATATCCTCGGACGTTCGCCGGGGAGGGGGCCGGCTCCACCGCACAGGGAGAGAGGATCGATGCGTCTTCGCAAGAGCAGTCTCGCAGCCGCCGTCGTTGGCGGCACGCTGGTCGCGGCAGCGGCCGGGATCGTGCTGGCACAGCCCCGCACCGCAGCCACCCCGCCCCAGGGCATCGACAGGGCGCAGGCCGGCGACGAGCGACCATGGAGCGTCGCCGGCGGCGACATCGGCATCCGCTGGAACCGCGACCTGGCCGGCGACCTCGGCATGCGCATCCTGCCCGGCTCCGTGCACGGGCAGCGCGCCGCGGACGGCTCGGAGCGCTTCGAGGTCCGCGCCGACCGGCAGCTGCGCTTCAAGGTCGACAACGGCTACGCGCGGACCATGGCGGGCGGCGGGCTGCAGGCGCGCGGCGGCTATGTCCTGCAGCTGCGCGACGGGCGCATCGACCTCGACGGCTTCCGACTGGTGCCGCGGCCGGCGCGCCCCGGAAGCGAACCCGAATTCGACCTGGTCGACGCCGGCGGCATCGCCTGGTTCCACGTCGACCACGTGATGCACGAACTGCTCGACGACCCGCCTTCGCTGACCATCGGCTCCTCGGACATCCGCATCAGCGCGCGCCTCGCCGAGCGCCTCGGCTCGCCCTGGGCGGCCGGCCTGGCGATCGCCGAGCTGCAGCTCGATTCCCCCGTGCAGGTGCGCGGCAGCGGCGACCTGCGGCCAAGCGCCAACTTCATCACCTGGGACGGCGACCCGGCGCCTGGCGGCGGCACCTACCAGAACGACATCTTCATGCTCAGCACCTTCGCGCAGTTCTCGCGATGCACCGGCTGCACCGGCCACGGCGGCAACGGCCGGATGGTGATCACGCCCTCGGCCACGCTGAAGAACAACGTCAACGAGGGCAGCATCAACCCGACCATCCCCGGCGACCCGCGGGGCACCAGCGCCGCGCGGTGGACCGCGACCATCCCGTGGTACCAGAAGTTCTCCGGCAACCATCCGCCCTACAACAACGACCAGCATCCCTACCTGGTCTGGAACATGTACCGGCTCAATGCCGACGGCAGCATCCAGCAGATCGGCAGCTCCGGCGTGAAGCACGCCTACCTGACCACCAACGGCAGCTGCATGGACAGCGGCGACCACCACGGGCACGCCCTGGGCCGCGGCTGCACCGACACCTATTCGGTGGGCAACAACGACTACACGCAGGGCATGACTTCGCGCGCAGAGATCCTGCCGGCCTCGGGCCTCTGGGGCCGGTGCGGCTCGATCTTCGACCCGGACTGCGACGGCAACCAGAACACCGCGCCGGGCGACTCGTACAGCCACCGCATGATCGTGTTCGAGCCGCAGCTGTCCTCGAGCGCGAACCCGGGCGCGAGCTTCCTGTTCGAGTCCTGGTACGTGGCCCGCGGCGACATCGACATCTACAACTCGATGTCGACCAAGCTCGCCACCGCCAACTGGATGGGGACCACCTGGTCGATCGGAACCACGAGCGAACGCCTGGGGCCGGCCATCGACCGCTGGTTCGGGGCGCCCGACCACACCGCATCCAATCCGCGCAACCCGCGGATGAAGCCACCGGGCGACCGCAAGCTGATGACCGAGCTGGTCGACGCCGGCCAGCGCGCCAGGCTGGCGGTCAAGGTCACCCGGCTTCCCGACGGCAACTGGCAGTACCACTACGCGCTGATGAACTTCGAGTTCGCCTTCGCCGAGCTCGAGGGCGCACCGCCGAACCTGCGCATCGTCTCTACCCGCGGCTTCGACGCCTTCGCGCTGGCGACGGCCTCGGGCGACGCGGTGGCGTCGACGGTGTTCCGCGACGGCGACATCGAACCCGGCAACGACTGGAGCTTCGAAGCGGACGCGGACGGCGTCGAATGGAGCGCAGGCGAGACCGGCCGCAGCCTGCCCTGGGGCGAGCTGTACTCGTTCACCCTGGTGTCGCCGAAGCGGCCGGTGGACGGCACCGCCGTCCTGCGCTCGGATGGAGCGCCGCGCGAAGCCGTGTACGAGCTCGCCACCCTGGTGCCCGCGCCCTGAGGCGCCGTGCCGGCCCGGGCTCCGGGCCGGCACCGCATCGCGCGGGGCGGGTACCATGCACGTCCCCCGGCCCGGGCCCGCGCGATGCCCTTCCTCGAACTGACCCTACGCTGCCGCGAGTCCGAGCAGCCGCGCTTCGAGCACGCGCTCGAGGACGTCGGCGCGCTGGCGGTGACGATGCTCGACGCCGACGCCGGCACGGGCAACGAAGACGCCATCCTGGAGCCCGGGGTCGGGGAGACGCCGCTGTGGCAGTCGATCGCCCTGAGCGCGCTGTTCCCGCACGACACCGACGCGCTGCTGCTGCTCGCTGCGCTGGAGAGCTTCGACCCCGGCCTCGACTGGACCCGCGTGCGCTTCCGCAACGTCGAGGACCAGGACTGGGAGCGGGCCTGGATGGACCAGTACGTTCCGCTCCGCTTCGGCCAGCGGACCTGGATCGTGCCCTGGAACAGCCCGCTGCCCGCAGGGGCGGAGGCCGCGGACGCGGCGGTGGTGCGCCTCGATCCCGGCCTGGCCTTCGGTTCGGGGACGCACCCGACCACCGCCCTGTGCCTGCGCTGGCTCGACGATCTCGCCGCCGAGGGCGTGCTCGAGGGCGCGCGCGTCCTCGATTTCGGCTGCGGCAGCGGGATCCTGGCACTCGCTGCGCTGAAGCTCGGCGCGGCGCAGGCCACCGGCATCGACAACGATCCGCAGGCGCTGCTGGCCACCGCGGACAACGCCGCGCGCAACGAAGTGGGCGCGCGGATGTCGGTGCACGCGCCCGGCGACGCGCCCGACGGGAGCTACCCCATCGTGGTCGCCAACATCCTCGCCGCCGCCCTGGACGCGCTGGCGGAAACCATCGCCGCGCGCGTGGCGCCGGGCGGGCGCCTTGCGCTGTCGGGCATCCTCGACGGCCAGCAGCAGCCGCTGCTGGCCCGCTACGGCGCGTGGTTCGACGGGCTGCGCGTGGCGCTGGACGGTGACTGGGTCCGCATCGACGGCGTGCGCCGCGGCTGAGGGCTGCCGGCGGCGCGCGGCGCATGCTTGAATAGCCCCGATGTTCATCAACTGCCCGTCCTGCCGCGCCCTGGTCGCGACCGATCCGGCGACCGACCAGCCGCCGGAGCGCTGCCCGCGCTGCGCCGAGCGGCTGCGCGAGGCGCCGCCCGAAAGCCCGTCGCCAGCCGACGATGCGCGCAGCGGCGTGGCCGCGGCGATCGCGGAAGCCTTCGGCGGGGAGCTGGCGGCGCAGCCGGACCCGTCCACGCCCCCGGTCTCCATCGCGAACCTGCTCCAGCCGCAGGAGCCGCCCGACGCACCTGCGCCCGAACCTGCGCCTGAAGCCGACCCCGCGCCGGTCCCGGATCCGGAGCCGACGACGACCGCGGGCACCGGGTCCGCGGAAGCGGTCGGGCCGGTGCCCGCGCCGGCTCCTCCGGGCAGGCGCGGCGACGCCCCGCAGGTCCGCCCCGCGCCCAGCTTCCTCCGCCGCCGCGGCGCGCGTGCCGGCGACGGCGCACCCGCGCGGCGCTGGCCGCTTCCCGCGGCGGTCGCCGGGCTCTCGCTGCTGCTGGCCCTGCAGTGGCTGGTCGCCGATCGGGCCCGGCTGGCCGCCGACCCGACCTGGCGACCCGTGGTGGCCCGAGTGTGCGGCGCGCTGGGGTGCAGCCTGCCGCCGTGGCGGGAACCCGCCGCCTTCGTGCTGCTCGACCGCGACGTGCGGCCGCATCCGGAGGTCCCGGGCGTGCTGCGCATCACCGCCAGCTTCCGCAACGATGCCGCCTGGCCGCAGGCCTGGCCGCAGGTGGTGCTGACCCTCACCAACCTCGAGGGACGCCCGCTGGGCGCGCGCGCCTTCACCGCCGCCGAATACCTCGATCGCCCACCGACGGCCGACCTGGCCAGCGGCGACGGCGCGGTGATCCGCATGGACGTGCGCGAACCGGGCCCTGGCGCGGTCGGATTCGCCTTCGATTTCCACTGACGGCGCCCCCGTGGCGGGCGGCGCCCCGCCGCGATAGACTCGATCCCGGTCGCGCGCGATGTGCGAACAGGCTTCCGGGGTCCGATTGAACGCTGCCGACACCAACGAGCCGCCGCCGCGCGGCACGCCACGGGCGCCGCTGCGCGATCACGTGGCCAGCGCCGTCCGCCGCTATATCCGCGACCTGGACGGCTGCGACGCGGAGAACCTGTACGGCATCGCCCTGCGCGAGCTCGAGATCCCGCTGTTCGTCGAAGTGCTCAACCACTGCGAGGGCAACCAGAGCCGGGCCGCCACCATGCTCGGGATCCACCGCGCCACCCTGCGCCTCAAGCTGCGCGACTACGGCATCGTCTGAGCCGCGGGCCGGCGCGCGCAGCGCCGTATAATCGCGGCTTTCCCGCTTCCTTCCCCACGCAATGTCCACCGATCGCCTGCCCCTGCGCCGGGCCCTGCTGTCCGTGTCCGACAAGACCGGCCTGGTGGGGTTCGCCCGCGTCCTCGCCGCCCGCGGAGTCGAACTCCTGTCCACCGGCGGCACCGCCCGCGCCCTGCGGGAGGCCGGGCTGGAGGTGCGCGACGTCTCCGAGGCCACCGGGTTCCCGGAGATGATGGACGGCCGCGTCAAGACCCTGCACCCGGTCGTGCACGGCGGGCTGCTCGGGCGCGCCGGCGTGGACGAGGCGGTGATGGCCGAGCACGGCATCGGCGCGATCGACCTGCTGGTGCTGAACCTGTATCCCTTCGAATCGGTGACCGCGAAGGCGGACTGCACCCTGGCCGAGGCGGTCGAGAACATCGACATCGGGGGCCCGGCGATGCTGCGCTCGGCGGCCAAGAACTTCGCCCGCGTGGCGGTGGCCACCGACCCCGCGCAGTACTCCGGCATCATCGAAGAGCTCGAGGCGCACGACGGCATGCTGTCGGCGAAGACCCGCTTCGCGCTCTCGGTGGCGGCCTTCAACCGCGTGGCGCGGTACGACGCCGCGATCGCCAACTACCTGTCGGCGATCGACGCACCGGCCCCCGGGGTCCCAGGGCGAGCAGGGTTCCCCGCGCAGCTGCACGCAAGCTTCGTGAAGGTGATGGACCTCCGCTACGGCGAGAACCCGCACCAGTCGGCCGCGTTCTACCGCGATCCGGACCCGGTGCCCGGAACGCTGGCGACCTTCAGCCAGCTGCAGGGCAAGGAGCTGAGCTACAACAACCTCGACGACGCCGACGCCGCCTGGGAGTGCGTGCGCCAGTTCGATGCGCCGGCCTGCGTCATCGTCAAGCACGCCAATCCCTGCGGCGTGGCCACCGCGGCCGGCTGCGGCGAGGCCTACGAGCGCGCGTACGCGACCGATCCGACGTCCGCCTTCGGCGGCATCCTCGCCTTCAACACCCGGCTCGACGCGGCCACGGCGAAGTCGATCCTGGACCGCCAGTTCGTCGAGGTGCTGATCGCGCCCGACTACGACCCGGACGCGCTGGACTACTGCGCCAGGAAAGCCAACGTGCGCGTGCTGCGCATCCCGCCGGGCGACGGCCGCGACCGGTTCGACGGCAAGCGCATCGGCTCCGGCCTGCTGCTGCAGTCCGCGGACGACCGCGGCATGGCCGCCGGCGAGCTCACGCAGGTGACGAAGCGAGCGCCCACCGGCGCCGAGCTGCGCGACCTGCTGTTCGCCTGGCGCGTGGCGAAGTTCGTCAAGTCCAACGCCATCGTGTACGCGAAGGACGAAGCCACCGTCGGCATCGGCGCCGGCCAGATGAGCCGCGTCTACTCGGCGCGCATCGCGGGCATCAAGGCGAACGACGCCGGCCTGGTGGTGCCGGGCTCGGTCATGGCGTCCGACGCGTTCTTCCCCTTCCGCGACGGACTCGACGCCGCCGGCGAGGCGGGCATCCGCGCGGTGATCCAGCCGGGCGGCTCGATGCGCGACGCCGAGGTGATCGCGGCCGCGGACGAGCACGACATCGCCATGGTGTTCACCGGCGTGCGCCACTTCAGGCATTGATCGCCGGACGCGGCGCGAACCGCCCCCCGGACCGGAGGGGCTATCCTCGGACGGGTTTCCTGGCGGGCAGGCTGACACGATGAAAGTCCTTGTGATCGGGTCGGGCGGGCGCGAGCACGCGCTGGCGTGGAAGCTGGCGCAGTCCCCGCGCGTGGGCGAGGTGCTGGTCGCGCCGGGCAACGCCGGGACCGCGACGGAGCCCGGCTGTCGCAACGCCGACATAAAGGCGACCGACCTCGACGGGCTGCTGGCGCTGGCGCGCGAAGAGGGCGTGGCCTTCACCGTGGTCGGGCCGGAGGCGCCGCTGGTGGCAGGCATCGTCGACCGGTTCCAGGCCGAGGGGCTGCGCATCTTCGGGCCCACGGCCGCGGCCGCGCAGTTGGAGGGCAGCAAGGCCTTCGCCAAGGACTTCCTGGCCCGCCACGGCATCCCGACCGCGCACTACGCCGTGTTCACCGCGCTCGAGCCGGCGCTGGCGCACCTGCGCGACGCGGGCGCGCCGATCGTGGTCAAGGCCGACGGCCTGGCCGCCGGCAAGGGCGTGGTCGTGGCGATGACGCTCGACGAGGCCGCGGCCGCGGTGCGCGACATGCTCGGCGGCAATGCCTTCGGCGAGGCCGGGGCGCGGGTGGTGATCGAGGAGTTCCTCGCGGGCGAGGAGGCCAGCTTCATCGCCATGGTCGACGGGCGCACGGCGCTGCCGATGGCCACCAGCCAGGACCACAAGCGCGTGGGCGACGGCGACACCGGCCCCAACACCGGCGGCATGGGCGCCTATTCGCCGGCGCCCGTGGTCACCGGCGAGGTGCACGCGCGCATCATGCGCGAGGTCATCGAACCCACCGTCGCCGGCATGGCCGCCGACGGAGTGCCTTTCACCGGCTTCCTGTACGCGGGCCTGATGATCGACGCCGCGGGCGCTCCGAAGGTCATCGAGTTCAACGTGCGCTTCGGCGATCCGGAAACGCAGCCGGTGCTGATGCGCCTGCGCTCCGACTTCGCCGCCCTCGTGCAGGCCGGAATCGACGGGCGCCTCGACGGCGCCACGGCCGACTGGGACCCGCGCCCCGCGCTGGGCGTGGTGATGGCCGCTGAGGGCTATCCCGGCACGCCGCGCACCGGCGACCCGATCAACGCCTGGGACGCGCCCGACCTCCCCGGCACCAAGGTGTTCCACGCAGGCACGCGGCTCGAGGGGGGCCAGGCCGTCACCGCCGGCGGTCGCGTGCTGTGCGTCTGCGCGCTGGGCGACAGCGTGGCCGACGCGCAGCGGCGCGCCTACGGCGGCGTTTCGGGCATCTCGTGGCAGGGCGAGTTCCACCGCCACGACATCGGCTGGCGCGCCATCGCGCGCGAGCGCGCCGGCGTCTAGCCCCGCGCCGGCGGCGCCGGGCCTCTGCTAGTCTCGCCACGCATCCCGGGGAGGCCGCATGGCGTACAACCAGTTCGAGCTGCTGCGCCAGCGCCGCTTCCTGCCCTACTTCACCGTCCAGGCGCTGGGCGCCTTCAACGACAACGTCTACCGGCAGGCGATCATCGGCCTGCTGTTCTACCTCGGGGTCGACGCCGGGCAGCGCACGCTCTACACCAACCTGGCCCCGGCGCTGTTCATCCTGCCCTACTTCCTGTTCTCGGCCATCGCCGGCCAGTTCGCCGAGAAGCTGGAGAAGCAGCGGCTGATCGTGATCACCACCTCGATGGAGATCGGGATCATGGCCCTGGCAGGCCTCGGATTCCTGCTCGGCAACATGCCGCTGCTGCTGGTGGCGCTGTTCGCGACCGGCATGCAGTCGACGCTGTTCGGCCCGGTGAAGTACTCGATCCTGCCGGCGGTGCTGAAGCCGGAGGAGCTGACCGGCGGCAACGGCCTGGTGGAGATGGGCACCTCGCTGTCGATCCTGGCCGGCATGATCTACGGCGGGCTGGTGTTCCAGGTCGCCGGCGCCTGGGGCGCGGAAGCGGCCGCGGCCTCGGTGGTCGGGCTGGCGGTGGCCGGCAACCTGGTGGCGCGGAGGATCCCGCGCGTCGACGCCGGCAAGCCGGACCTCGAGCTCAGCTGGAACCCGGTGCCGGAGTCGGTCCGGATCTGGAAGCTCACCCGGCGCACGCCGGCGGTGCGCAACGCGATCCTGGGCGTGTCCTGGTTCTGGTTCGTGGGCACGGTGCTGACCGCGCAGCTGCCCAACTACGCCGAACTGCACCTGGGCGCGCCGGAGCGCTCGACCAGCCTGTACATCTTCGGCCTGGCGCTGTTCTCGGTGGGCGTGGGCAGCGGCTCGCTGCTGTGCGAGAAGCTGTCCGCGCGCACGGTCGAGATCGGCCTGGTGCCGCTGGGCGCGCTCGGCATCAGCGCCTTCATGCTCGACCTCTACTTCGCGCGCAGCGGCCTCGCGCCGCAGACGGGACTGGACGTCGCCGGCTTCCTGGCCGGCGAGCACGGCTGGCGCATCGCCATCGACCTGGCCGGCATCGGCTTCTCCTGCGGCCTGTTCATCGTGCCGCTGTTCGCGCTGATCCAGAGCCGCACGCCGAAGGACGAGATGGCGCGCGTGTTCGCCGGCCTCAACATCCAGAACTCGGCCTTCATCGTCACCGCCGCGGTGACCGGGCTGCTGCTGCAGCAGGTGCTGGGCTGGAGCATCCCGCAGGTGTTCCTTGCGGTCGCGATCGCGAACCTCGTGGTCACGACCTGGATCTTCGCCATCGTGCCCGAGTTCGCGATGCGCTTCGTCAGCTGGCTGCTGGTGCGCGCGCTGTACCGGCTGGAGCTGCACGGCATCGAGCGCCACGTGCCGGACGAGGGGCCGGCGCTGCTGGTGTGCAACCACGTCAGTTACATGGACGCGCTGATCCTTGCGGCGAGCATCCCGCGGCCGGTGCGCTTCGTCATGTACTACCGGATCTTCCAGATCCCGGTGATGCGCTGGATCTTCCGCGCCGCCGGTGCGATCCCGATCGCCAGCCGGAAGGAGGACCCGGCGATGATGGAGCGCGCCTTCGACCGCATCGACGCCGCGCTGGCCGAGGGCGAACTGGTGCTGCTCTTCCCCGAGGGGCGGCTGACGCCGGACGGGGACATCGGGCCGTTCAGGCCGGGCGTCGAGCGCATCCTCGCGCGGCGCCCGGTGCCGGTGGTGCCGATGGCCCTGCGCGGGATGTGGAGCAGCATGTGGAGCCGGCGCGGAGCGGGCGCCGCCAGCGCGCGCCTGGCCCGCATGCGGGTGCCGCGGCGCTTCCGCGCCCACGTGGCGGTGATGGCGGAGGCCCCGATCCCCGGCGCGGAGGCCGATGCGCCCCTGCTCGAAGCCCGCGTCCGCGCCCTGCGCGGGGACCATCCCTGAGCGCGGGGGTCAACCCGCCCTGCGCGCCAGCACCCCCAGCGCGGCCGCATCGGTCACCGCCCTGAGGCGCGGCAGCGCCAGCTCCTCGGCCAGGTAGCGGGCGTTCGTACCGCCGAGCCAGATCGTGACATCCGGTCCGAGCGCGGCGTCGAGGCGCCGCAGCTGGTCGAGCGCGTGCCTGGCCTGGCCCGGGTCCACCGAACTCACCGCCACCCCGCGCGCGCCCAGCCGGTCCGCCACCCGCGCCAGCTCCTCCGGCGGGAGTTCGGTGCCCAGGTACAGCACCGGGATGCCGGCGTCGCAGGCGTGCAGCGCGGCACCGAGCAATCCGAGCTCGTGGCGCTCGCCGGACAGGGTCGCGAACAGCAGCCGCGGCCGCCGCTCCCGCGGATGCTGGTCGAGCACCGAGAGCAGGCGCGCGCGCAGCAGGCTGCTGACCAGGCGTTCCTGGGCGATCGCCAGGCGCCCGTCGGCCCAGCGCAGGCCGACCTCGCGGAGCAGCGGGCCGACGACGCGCGCGAGCAGCACCGACAGCGGCAGCGTGGCGATGGCCACGGACAGCTCGCGGTCGAACGCGTCCACGCGGTAGTCGGCCACGGCGTCCAGCATCCGCTCCGGCAGCGCATCCAGGCCGCCATAGCCGGCGCTCCGGCGCTCCTGCAACAGCCGCTCCAGGGCCGCGTCGTCCAGGGTGGCCAGCTGGCTGATCGGGTGGCCGCGATCGACCAGTCCGTGGAGCCTGGCCAGCCGCTCGACCATGGCCGCGTCGTAGACGCGCCGGCCGCGGGCATCGCGATGCGGGACCACGGCCCCGTAGCGACGCTCCCAGGCGCGCAGGGTCGCAGGCGTGAGCCCGCTGAGTTCGGCGGCGGCCTTGACCGGGAACATGCGCGGGAATGTACACCTTTTGTACAAGTCGAAGTTGTACAGGCTTCTAACGCGCGGGGACCGAGACTGCAGGCCCGAACACCACCCGGAGACTGCAATGAACCGCTACGCACCCATGTCCCCCCGCCGACTGCTGACCGCCCTCGGCACGGCGCTCGCGCCGGCCCTCGCCGCCCCGGCTGCGCCGGCGGCCGGACCCGAGG
>JAAZHF010000173.1 GCA_012510865.1 Gammaproteobacteria bacterium | reverse complement strand
GTCAAGAACTCCAGCGGCTACGACCTGCGCCACCTGGTGATCGCCTCCGAGGGCACGCTGGGCATCGTGGTCGAGGCCACGCTGCGGCTGGCGCCTCCGCCGCCGCCGGTCGCGACGCTGCTGCTCGCGCTGCCGTCCTTCGAGGCGCTCATGCAGGCCTACCAGGCGCTGCGCCGGCGCCTGGCGCTCGAGGCCTTCGAGTTCTTCACCGGCGTCGCGCTGGGCCACGTCGTCGCGCACGGCGCCCAGGCGCCGTTCCGCGAATCGCATCCCTATTACGTCGTGCTCGACGCCGCTGCTTCGGGACCCGGCGACGAGGCGCTGCTGGAGGCATTCGGCCACTGCGCCGGTGAGGGCTGGGTCGAAGACGGCATCGTCGCGCAGTCGCAGGCGCAGGCCGCGCAGCTGTGGCGCCTGCGCGAGGGCATCACCGAGGCGCTGGCGCGGCGCCTGCCGTACAAGAACGACGTCGCCGTGCGCGTTTCGGCCCTGCCCGCGTTCCTGGCCGAGGCCCAGGCGCTGCTGGCGGCGGAGTACCCGGACTTCGAGGTCGCGTGGTTCGGCCACATCGGCGACGGCAACCTGCACATCAACGTGCTGAAGCCGGAGGGCCTCGGGCAGGACGCGTTCGTCGCGCGCTGCGGCGAGGTCACGGCGCATCTCGCCGCCCTGGTACAGCGCCACGGCGGAACGATCTCGGCCGAACACGGGATCGGCCTGGCCAAGAAGCCCTATCTCGGCTGCACGCGCAGCGCGGCCGAGATCGCGGTGATGCGCGCGGTCCGCGCGGCCCTGGATCCGGCGGGCATCCTCAACCCCGGCAAGCTGTTCGACCGGGATCCGTCGCCCCAGGCCCCTGCCTAGTCGGCGCGGCCGGAAAACTCGCCGCTGGTGGTGTTGACCAGGACCCGTTCGCCGGTCGCGATGTACTCGGGCACCTGGATCTCGATGCCGGTGGACAGGCGCGCCGGCTTGGGACGCTTGGTCGCGGTGCAGCCCTTGAGCTCCGGCGGCGTCTCCACCACTTCCAGCGCCACCGTCTGCGGCAGCTGCACCGCCACCGGCAGCTCGTCGATGACCTGGACGAAGCAGCCGGCTAGGCCGTCGGTGATGTAGCCGGCGGCGTCACCGACCACGTCGGCGTCGAGCGTGTAGGGCGTGTAGTCCTCGTCGTCCATGAACACGAAGGCGTCGCCGTCGCGGTACGAGAAGCTGGCCGCGCGGCGCAGCAGCTCGACCTCCTTCAGCTCGTCGTCGGCGTCGAACGAGGCGTCGGCCTTGTTGCCGCCGGGAACGCTGTACATGGTGAAGCGGAAGCGCACGTTGCCGCCGCGGCCCTGGGGCGAGCTGCGCTCGATGTCGCGCACCTGGTACACGGTGCCGTTGTGCTCGACGACGTTGCCCTTCCTGACGTCTGCTGCCTTCATGCTCCGGTCCTCAGCGGGGGGCGAGGCGCACGGCGCCGTCCAGGCGGATGGTCTCGCCGTTGATGTAGCGGTTGCCGGCGACCAAGGCCACCAGGTCCGCGAATTCTTCCGGGCGCCCGAGGCGCGAGGGGAAGGGGATCGAGGCCGACAGCGACTGCTGCACGTCCTCGGGCATGCCG
>JAAZHF010000172.1 GCA_012510865.1 Gammaproteobacteria bacterium | reverse complement strand
GCCGAAGCCCGACACGTCGCGGCGGGCCTCGCCGAAGGCCACGTAGGCCGCGTTCGACTTCGCGGTGCTGGCAAGGTAGATCGTGAGCTGTGCCAGCGCCAGTTCTCCTTCCGGACTGCCCAGCCGCTCGAAGGCATCCCAGGCCTCCAGGGACATCGCCAGGGCGCGCGGATCCGCCAGGCCGATGTCCTCCACCGCCATGCGCGTCAGCCGCCGCGCCAGATAGGACGGATCCGCGCCGCCGTCGAGCATCCGCGCGAGCCAGTACAGGGCCGCGTCGGGGTTGCTGCTGCGCACGCATTTGTGCAGCGCCGAGATCTGGTCGTAGAACTGGTCGCCGCCCTTGTCGAACCGGCGGCTGCGGTCGGCGAGCACCTGGGCCAGGGTCTGGTCGGTGATCGTGCCGCCATCGCCCGCGAGCTCCGCGGCGATCTCGAGCAGGGTCAGCCCGCGGCGCACGTCGCCGTCCGCCGCGCCGGCGATCAGGTCCACCTGCTCCGCGCCGATGGCGATCCCGCGCCCGCCGAGGCCGCGCTCCGGGTCCTCGAGCGCGCGTCGCAGCGCGGTGCCGATGTCCGACGCCGACACGGCCTCCATCACGTGCACCCGGCAGCGCGACAGCAGCGCCGAATTCAGTTCGAAGGACGGGTTCTCGGTGGTCGCGCCGACGAAGAGGATGCTGCCGCGCTCGATGTCGGGCAGGAAGGCATCCTGCTGGACCTTGTTGAAGCGGTGCACTTCGTCCACGAACAGCACCGTGCGGCGCCCGCGCTCGAAGGTCTGCCCCGCTTCGGCCAGCACCTTGCGCACGTCGGGCAGGCCGGTGAGCACCGCCGAGATGGCGCGGTATTCGGCGTCGGCGTACTCGGCCAGGAGCAGGGCCAGCGTGGTCTTCCCGCAGCCCGGAGGGCCCCATAGCACCATCGAATGCACGCGCCCCGACTCGACCGCCCGCCGGAGCGCCGACCCGGGCGCGAGCAGGCGCCGCTGGCCGACCATTTCCTCGAGGCTGCGCGGGCGCATGCGCTCGGCCAGCGGCCGCAGCGCGGCAGCGTCGGGAGCGGGGGGAAGGAGACCGGGGATCCCGGCATCCCGGGCTTGCTTGCGGGGCACGTCGTGTCCAGGTGGATCCAGGCACACACGATACCAAGCGCATGCGCAGGCGGCACGCTCACGGTCCCGCGGTGGCACCCTCCAGGTCCTGCGCGTGGGCGTCCGGACCGAGCGCGTGCACGATCCTCAGCCAGGCATTCGACTGCAGGTCGTAGAGCGCGTCGACGCGGGCGCCGGTGCGGCCGACGGGTCCGAAATCCGCCAGCCCTTCCGCCTCGACCTGCAGGAAGCGACGGCCCGACTGCAGGCTGCTGACGTCGTCCAGCTGCAGGGTGACGCGGCCCGCGCCCGGAAAGGACTCCAGCTCGGCCGCGACCAGGGCCTCGAGCTCGACAAGCAGCCCGGCGTCATTGGGAACGAAGCGTTCTCCGCTGCCCTCGCCCCCCGCCCCGAGGCGGATCTCGGGATAGCCGGCGGTGGCGGTGACCGGGTCGAAGCGTGCGCGGTACCGGAAGGCCAGCCAGTCCTCGCCCGCGCCGTCGAACCGCAGTTCCCCGAGTCCGTGCACGACGTGGTCGCGCGGGCCGGCCACCTCGACCGTGGGGTCGCCAAGCCGCAGCTCCAGCATGGCGTCGAACTCGCCGCCCAGCGTGGCCACCAGGACCGCTGCGACGGCAGCGCGCACGGTCTCGTCCGTCGCCTGCCCTGGCTCTGCCTCCGGGGGCATGGCGCGGACCGCGTCCTGCGCGGCGGCAGGCATGGACGCCGCCGGCGCGAGCATCGCGGCGATGAGCACCAGCTGGCAGAGGCGAGCGACTGGCACGGCGCGCTCCGATCGGGACCACAGGAACCAACGCGCCCACGTCCCCCGGCCGGCCAGCCGCCGCCCGGCCCGGATGCCCGCGGTTCAGTCTCCGCCGACGACGTCCACTCCGGCCGGCGGGACGAAGCGGAAGGGCCCGCGGGCGAAGTCCGGGTTGCGCGACCACCGGCTGAATGCGACCTCGGTGCGCTGCCCCAGCGTGTCCACGACTTCCATCCTCGACAGCACGTGCCCGTCGAAGCCGAGGCGGGCGCTGCTGAAGCTCGCCTCGTCGCCGTCGCGCGGCGTCAGCAGGAGCCACGACAGTCCGTCCCTGTCCCCGCCCTCGCGCACGCTGAACCGCTGTTCGAGCTTCGAGGGGTCGACCAGCGCGGCGAGCGGGCTGTTCTGCTCTTCGGGTCCCTGCGGCCGCACCGTGACCTGCTCGAGGTCCGGATCGTAGACCCAGACCCGCTCGCCATCGGCCACGATCAGCTGCTCGTACGGCGTGGCGTACTCCCAGCGGAACAGGCGCGGCGCGGACAGCGCCACGCGCCCGGTCGAGGTTTCCTTCAGCCGACCGTCGAGGTCGAAAAGTTTCTGCTCGAAGCGCCCCTCCAGCCCCTTCAGGCCGCGGCTGAAGCCGTCGAGCTGTTCGCGGGCGCCGGCGGACGCGGTGCCGGCAACGAGGGCAAGCAGGGCCAGGGCGGCCAGCAGGTAGCGCTTGGGGTTCATCGGACGCTCCATCCGGGACTGGTGCGAAGTGTGGCGCGCCGCGACTGAATGCGCGATCACGCAGGGCCCGGCGGCGACCAGCGCGGGGGCCTGCGTTCAGGCTATTGCGGCGGCGGCGGGGCGAGGACGCTGCGATCGCCGTTGTGCTCCGGCGGCGACACCACCCCGGCGGCCTCCATGGCCTCGACCAGGCGCGCGGCGCGGTTGTAGCCGATCTTCAGCCTCCGCTGCACGCCGGAGATCGACGCGCGGCGCGTCTCGGTGACCACGCGCACGGCCTCGTCGTACAGCGGGTCGCTCTCGTCGCCGCTGCTGCTGGCCTCGGGCAGGCCGGTGGCGCCGACCACGATGCCGTCGCCCATCGCCTGGACTTCCTCGAGGACTCCTTCGATGTAGTCCGGGCCGCCACCCGACTGCTTGAGGTGCTCGACCACCCGGTGCACTTCCTCGTCGGACACGAAGGCGCCGTGCACGCGCTCGGGCATCGCCGTGCCCGGCGGCAGGTAGAGCATGTCGCCGTGCCCGAGCAGGGTCTCGGCGCCGCTCTGGTCGAGGATGGTGCGCGAGTCGATCTTGCTCGAGACCTGGAAGGCGATGCGGGTCGGGATGTTGGCCTTGATCAGGCCGGTGATCACGTCCACCGACGGACGCTGCGTCGCCAGGACCAGGTGGATGCCGGCCGCGCGCGCCTTCTGCGCGAGGCGCGCGATGAGCTCCTCCACCTTCTTGCCGACGATCATCATCATGTCGGCGAATTCGTCGATGATCACGACGATGTACGGCAGCGGCTCCAGCGGCTGCGGCGCCTCGTCCACGCCCGGCTCGGGCTTGAACAGCGGATCGAGCAGCGGCTGGCCGCTGTCCTGGGCGTCCTTGACCTTGCGGTTGAAGCCCGCCAGGTTGCGCACGCCGACGGTGCTCATCAGGCGGTAGCGACGCTCCATCTCGGCCACGCACCAGCGCAGGCCGTTCGCGGCCTCCTTCATGTCGGTGACCACGGGCGCGAGCAGGTGCGGGATGCCCTGGTAGACGCTGAGCTCCAGCATCTTGGGATCGATCATCAGCATCCGCACGTCGCGCGCGGAGGCCTTGTAGAGCAGGCTCAGCACCATGGCGTTGACCGCCACCGACTTGCCCGAGCCGGTGGTCCCGGCCACCAGCAGGTGCGGCATGCGCGCGAGGTCGGCGACGGTGGGACGGCCGGCGATGTCCTTGCCCAGCGCCAGCGTCAGCGGACTGGCGGACTTGTCGTACTCCTTCGAACGCAGCAGCTCGCTGAGGTAGATCATCTCGCGGTGCGTGTTCGGGGTCTCCAGACCGATCACCGACTTGCCGGGGATCACGTCGACCACGCGCACCGACTTCACGCTCAGGCCGCGGGCGATGTCCTTGTCCAGCGAACTGATCTGGCTGACCTTGATCCCCGGCGCCGGTTCGATCTCGAAGCGGGTGATGACCGGGCCCGGATAGGCGCCGACCACCTGGGCATCGATGCGGAAGTCCTTGAGCTTGAACTCGATCTGGCGCGACAGGGTCTCCAGCGTGTCCTCGTCGTAGCCCTTCGGCTGCGGCCTGGGGTCGTCGAGCAGGGCGAGCGGCGGGATGCCGCTGCCGTCGTCGACGTTGAACAGCGGGATCTGCTGCTCGCGCCTGGCGCGCTCGCTCTTCTCGACCACCGGCGCCGGCGGCGGCTCGATCCGCACCTTCTCGCGTTTGCCGCGCAGCACGGTGTCGATCTTGCGGACCTCGATGCGCGCCTCGCGCTTCTCTCGGGACTCCTGCCATTCGCTCGCCTGCTTGCTGCCGCGTCGGAACAGCTCGGGCAGGCGCAGCACCCAGCGGCCGATCGTGTCCATCACCGCGAACCAGGACAGCCCCGTGGCCAGCGTCACCGACACCAGCAGCAACGCGAGCAGGAACAGGTTGCCGCCCACCCCGCCGAAGCCGGCGTACAGGGAGTTGCCGACCAGGCGGCCGAGGATGCCGCCGCCGCCCTCGGGCAGGCCCTGCACCGCGGGCAGGCGCAGCGACAGCAGGCCGGCGGCGGCGATGACGAAGCCGACGATGCCCACCAGGCGCAGCGCCGGGCCGAGGTCGGCCTCGCCGTCGCCGTCGCTGTCCATGCCGAACAGTGCGATCCAGGCCACGGCGCCCAGGATCAACGGCAGCAGGTAGGCCACGCATCCGAACAGGCCGAGCAGCACGTCGGCGGTCCAGGCCCCCACCCGCCCGCCGGCGTTGTGCAGCGGCGCGGTCAGGCTGCCCGAATGGGTCCAGCCGGGATCGGTCGGCGAGTACGTCACCAGGCAGACCAGCAGGTAGACCAGCAGCGGTGCGACTGCGATCAGGGCGATGTCGCGCAGCAGCCGCTGGCGACGGGGATTGGGCGCCGCCGACGCGGCGCGCGGCGCCGTCTTGCGCTGGCGCCGGGTGCCGCGTTCGGATGCCGGGCGTGCTGCCACGTGTGGTCAGGCCTTAAGAAGTTCCTGCAATGGGATGATTCTAATCACATTGCACATCAGACGGCCATGTCCAGCAGCGCCGGATGGACCAATCGTCCCTCGGCGACGTTGATCCCGCGGGCAAGCGCCGGGTGGGCGCGCCAGTCCCCGCCGTCCGCGAGGCGGTCGACCCAGGGCAGGATCGCGGCGCAGATCGCCTGGGACGAGGTCTGGGGCACGGCGCCGGGCATGTTGGTGACGCAGAAGTGGGTCACCCCTTCCTCCACGTAGGTGGGCTCCTTCCAGGTGGTCGGGCGCGAGGACTCGAAGCAGCCTCCCTGGTCGATGGCGATGTCGACCACGACGCTGCCACGCTCCATGCCGCGCAGCATCGCCCGGGTCAGCACCTTCGGGGCGCGGGCGCCCGCGACCAGCACCGCCCCGACCACGAGGTCGGCCGACGCCACCTCCTGCGTGACCAGGTCGTGGTACGGGTACAGCGTGGTGACGTTGGCACCGAGGCGCATCATCTCCTCCATGCGGTCGGTGCGCATCTCGAACACGGTGACGTCGGCGCCGCCGGCCGCCGCCAGCGCCGCGGCCGCACCGCCGGCCTTGCCGGCCCCGAACACCACGACCTTGCCGCGCGCCGTCGACGGCAGGCCGCCGAGGAGCTTGCCCTTGCCGCCTTCGGGCTGGTGCAGCAGGTGCGTGCCGACCTGGATGGCGATGCGACCGGCGACCATCGACATCGGCGCCAGCAGCGGCAGGTCGCCGTTGGGGAGCTCGACGGTCTCGAACGCGACGGCGGTCAGGCCGATGTCGAGCAGGCTGCGGGCCAGCGCCGGCTCCGCCGCGAGGTGCAGGTAGCAGAACAGCAGGTGGTCGCGGCGCAGGTGCGGGAGGTCGCCGGCGATGGGCTCCTTGACCTTGACGATCAGCTGGCCCTTTTCATAGAGCGCCGCGGCATCGGGCGCGATGTTGACGCCGAGGGCCTCGTAGTCGCCGTCCGGGAAGCCGGACATCACCCCGGCGTCCTTCTCCAGCCAGACCTCGTGGCCACGCTTGACCAGGTCGCCGGCCGCTGCAGGCACGAGGGCGACGCGGCCCTCGAGGGTCTTGGTTTCCCTGGGAACTCCGATACGCATCGTTCGTCTCTCCCTTTCCTGTCCTGCACAAAAAACGCCGCATGCGCGGCGAATCGTCGTCTGACCTCGGGGGAACCCTGCGTTGCGTCCACGGGCGGGGCTTCCGCCTTGTCATGCCGCCCCGGCGCCGCCAAGCTATACGCTTCCCAACGCCGTGTTTCCATGGCCTGCGAGTATACATGACCACCTCAAAGCACTGCCGCCTGCTCATCCTCGGATCCGGCCCTGCCGGCTGGACCGCCGCCATCTACGCCGCCCGCGCCAACCTCAGGCCGGTCGTGGTCACGGGGCTGCAGATGGGGGGCCAGCTGATGACCACGACCGACGTGGACAACTGGCCGGGGGACGCGCACGGCCTCCAGGGCCCCGAGCTCATGACCCGGATGCAGGCGCACGCCGAGCGCTTCGAGACCGAGGTGGTCTTCGACCAGGTCCACTCGGCGGATCTTTCGCAGCGTCCGTTCCGCCTCAAGGGCGACAGCGGCGACTACACCGCGGATGCCCTCATCATCGCCACCGGAGCGACGGCCAAGTACCTGGGGCTTCCGTCCGAGGAGGCGTTCAAGGGCCGCGGGGTCTCGGCGTGCGCGACGTGCGACGGCTTCTTCTACAAGGACCAGGACGTGGCGGTCGTGGGCGGCGGCAACACCGCCGTCGAGGAAGCGCTGTACCTGTCCAACATCGCCCGCAAGGTCTACCTGGTGCACCGCCGCGACACCCTGCGCGCGGAGAAGATCATGCAGGACAAGCTGCAGGCGAAGATCGATGCCGGGAAGATCGAGCCGGTCTGGCACCACGTCGTCGACGAGGTGCTGGGCAACGACGCCGGCGTCACCGGCCTGCGCCTGAAGTCGGTGCAGGACGACAGCACCCGCGAGATCGCCGTGCACGGCTTCTTCGTCGCCATCGGGCACACGCCCAACACGTCCCTGTTCGAGGGCCAGCTGGCGATGAACAACGGCTACCTGGAGATCCGCTCCGGCCTGGCCGGCGGTGCCACCGAGACCTCGGTCAAGGGCGTGTTCGCGGCCGGCGACGTCGCCGACCAGGTCTACCGCCAGGCCATCACCTCGGCCGGCTTCGGCTGCAT